>CAWUJC010000001.1:0-23141 GCA_963922355.1 uncultured bacterium
GGCGGGGCCAACGATTGGCCCGCGGCGGCGGAACGTGCCGCTCAGGCGATTCATCAAGTGAACTCGGACTGGTTGATCTTCGTCGAAGGTGTCGGCCAATACAACGGCAAGACCTACTGGTGGGGCGGTGCTCTGGCTGGCGTGCGCGATCGTCCGGTGCAGCTCAGCGTCCCGAACAAGCTGGTGTATTCACCCCACGCCTATCCGAATTCGATCTTCGCCCAAGACTGGTTCTACGAGCCGGACTTTCCGCAGAATCTGTACGCCGTCTGGCGCGAGAACTGGGGCTTCATCTACGAAGAGAACATCGCACCGATCATGCTGGGCGAGTTCGGCAGCAAGTTTGTCGATCCGCTCGACCTCGAGTGGTTCGACGAGATGAAAGAGTACCTGCAGGGCGATCTAAACGGCGACGGCAATCGCGATGTGTCGGCAGGCAAGTTCCCGATCAGTTGGACTTATTGGAGCTGGAACCCGAACTCGGGGGACACTGGCGGCATCCTGAAGGATGATTGGCGTTCGGTGCACCAGAACAAGGTCGACCTGCTCAAGCCAGCAATGGCCAAGCTCCCCAAGGTGGGAGATGCCACGGGTGGAGGAGCTCCGGTTGCCGGGGTGATGGAATTCCCCGTCACGCTCGACCGCTCAACCACCGTCGACGTTTCCGTAGACTATGCGACCGGCATTGGCTCGGCCACGGCAGGAGCGGACTACGAGAACACCTCCGGCACGTTGACCATTCCGGCTGGCGCCACGAATGCCGTCATTGCAGTCGCTTTACTCGATGACGACCAAGCGGAGTCGGAAGAGTACTTCACGCTCGATCTCGGCGGGCCGGTCAATGCTAAGTTGGGTAACGCCCAGGCCTTTGGTTCGATCATCGACGATGAGAGCAATCCGTCCCCGGATCCCGACCCAACTCCGGACCCCGACCCAACGCCCGATCCTGATCCGACGCCCGATCCGGAACCAGATCCCGATCCAACCCCGGCTCCGAGCGGTGATCTCACGGCCACCTTTGTGGCGGGCAATACCTGGAATTCCGGCTTTGTGGGTGAGATCGTGATCACCAACAACACGAGCCAGCCCGTGAACGGCTGGGAGCTGTCCTTCGATCTACCCCGCACCATCTCCGATTCCTGGAATGCGACGATCACGGGCAAAAGCGGCAACACGTATACGGTGGAACCGCTGAGCTGGAATCGAACCTTGGCCCCGGGCCAAAGCGCGACCTTTGGCTTCAAGGCCGATCCCGGCCGAGTCAGCGAGGTGACCAACGTCCAGGCGGTCATTAAGTAAGAAGCTCGAAAGAGAAAAACTTGTCGGCGGGCCGAAGCAGACACCGGCTTTCCATCTACATGACAAAAAACGACCCCGGTGGCTCAATCGAGCTGCCGGGGTCACGGTTTTTAATTAGGACTTTGGTGCAGTGTCGCGCTGTGGACACAAAAACCCGGGACTGGTGACAGTCCCGGGTTTTGGAGGAGACAGAACAACCAACCAGGAGAAATGACCACGCCACTCGGCGTATATTCTTCCCAATTGCTTGAAAATCATCATGCCCTGAATCATCAGGCAAGTAAAGGAAATTCTGTCGCTAAAGTGTAAAAACCATCGATTTGTGGTTCGCCGCCTTAAGCTTGGGCAGAAGGCTTCTCTTCTGTCGTCACTGTCGCGGTGGGCGGCTTGGCTTTCCCGGGCGCCGGTTTGTACAAGACCACGAGGGCAGCGCCCACGGCCGCCAGGACGAGACCGAGGAAGAATGGCCAGCGAATCGCGCCAATGCCCCCGGCGGGCGGGTGTAAGGCAATGGCGATCAGCGCGTTAACGATGGGCGCTCCGGCGAAGACGATCGACATAACCGCCGCCGGGGTGCCCCCTTTACTCCCGAGGGCGAGGAGGACGCCGAAAGCACCAATCGCCCCAGCGACGCCCGCCAAGAACGACCACGTCATCCCGTTGCCGGTAAAGTGCCAGTCCGTGCCGCTGAAGAAGAGGAAAGCGAGGGGAGCCAGCACCGCGACTAGGAAGTAAGCGATACCGACCCAGAGGAAGGCCTTGTAGCGGCCGTTGATGGGATCGGCCATGCCCACTTGGCCCGTGTGCAGCAGGATACCGTACAAGCCCCAGAAGGCGACAGTCATGAGGGCGAAATAGAGCCAAGTGGGGGAGGTCGAGGCGGTTTCGGGCATGCGTCAGCATAAGGCTTTCTCTGCCGCCTGCAACTCTCGGAAGAGCTGTTCTAAGTCGCTCTATTTCCATGGTTGCATTTTCGCGGCGGCATGCGTTTACTAGCGCTTCCCCAAATCGCAACCGTGGGAGCGAAGCCAACAAGAGGCCGCTTCCAGATATTAGAGAGGACAAGACGTTCATGATGATGGAACCCGCATCCCGTGTGCAGGAATTAACCCCGTCCCTGACCCTGGCCATTAGCAGCAAGGCCAAGGCGCTCAAGGCCGACGGCGTCGACGTAGTCGGCTTCAGCGCCGGCGAACCTGACTTTGACACCCCCGAGCACATCAAGGCTGCCGCCATGGGCTCGCTCGACGCAGGCTTCACCAAATACACCCCCAGCTCCGGTATTCCGGAACTGCGCGAGGCCATTGCGGAGAAGCTTAAGGCCGACAACAATCTGGATTACGAGCCGGAGCAGATCATCGTAACCTGCGGCGCCAAGCACGCCTGCATCAACGCCATGCTGGCCACGGTGGACCCGGGCGACGAGGTGATGATCCCGGCCCCGTACTGGTTGTCGTACCCGGAAATGGTCCGCCTCTGCGGTGCCGAGCCGAACATCGTGCCGACCAAGGCCGAGAACAATTACAAGCTCACGCCGGACGAATTCCGCGAGTACATGACGCCGCTGACCAAGATGGTCATCCTCAATACGCCGGGTAACCCAACGGGTTCGGTTTACACCGAAAACGAATTGGCCGCCCTGGCCGACGTGGCGCTGGACGAGGAAATCCTCATCCTGTCTGACGAAATTTACGAAAAGCTCGTCTACGATGACGCCAAGCCTTGCAGCATCGCCAGCTTCTCCGGCGAGACCTACGACCTCACCCTGACGGTCAACGGTTTCTCCAAGGTTTACTCCATGACGGGCTGGCGTCTCGGCTACGTGGCGGCGCCGAAGGGTATTGCCAAGTCGATCAGCTCCATGCAGAGCCACATGACCTCCAATCCGACCAGCTTCGCCCAGAAGGGCGCCTGGGCCGCCCTGAAGGGACCGCAGGACTGTGTCGATGAGATGGTTGCTGAGTACGACAAGCGTCGTCAGGCCATGATGGCGGCCCTCGATGGCATCCCGCAGCTGACTTACGTGCGCCCGCAGGGTGCCTTTTACATGATGGTCAACATCTCGGCCACCGGGCTGGATTCCACCCGCTTCTGCGAAGAGTTGCTGGACCGCCATCACGTGGCGGCCGTGCCGGGTCTCTGCTTCGGCGATGATGCCACCATCCGCCTCTCCTACGCTTGCGACATGGAGAGCATCGAAAAGGGCATCCAGCGCTTGCAGGACTACGTCGGTACGCTGACCTAACAGCGCGAGGCTGCAACCCCAGGCTGAGCCTGGCCCTAGTTATTCATGATCCAAAGGACCCGGGTATTCCCCGGGTCCTTTTTTTGTCTGGAGATGCCACGTCGCGCTGGCCCCGCGATTCGCTCGGGGATTGAGACTCGTGGTTGCGATTAAAGGTAATACAAGATACAGTCTTTCATGGAACTGCACGCGATTGGTTCGATGGAAGTCATCACGGATCCCTTATTCGAAACTCTAGGCCAGCGCGATTCGTACTGGCATATTGAAGCGCACGAAAGCGCGGGCATTGCCGCCCAAGGGATCGAAGGCGTCGGCGTGGTGGAGGTGGCCTCGCCCTACAGTATCGAGAAACATGCCGAGTTGCGCTTTGCGCCGTTTCCCGTAGAGCGGGGGCAGGAGGTGCTGATCAAGTTCGAGGCCTACGCGGACCAAGAGATGCCCTTCAGCTTTTCGTTGAGCGAGTGGCACGAACCGTGGCGCAGTCTGCTTCGCCCGAACGAAAAGTTTGGCGAGTGGATGTTGGAAACCGAGTGGCGCCATTATGAGCATCGTTGCCACATTATTCACGACGAGCCCGAAGCGCGACTCAACTTCACGTTGGGCGGGGGAAATAATCGCGTTTATCTCGCCAATGTGAGCGTCCAACTCACCCCGCCGGAAGCGTAAGTCTTTAGCGGTCAGGAAGAATTTAGCGCTTTGGGCGTGACAAGCGAGCGCGGCTTTGGAACAACAGCCGTTCAACTTCTGACCCGTATTATGAGCAAAATCACGATTTCCGACGGCAAACTTAACGTTCCTAACAACCCCACCATCCCTTTCATCGAAGGTGACGGCACCGGCCCCGACATCTGGGCGGCCAGCGTGCGCGTGTTTGATGCCGCGGTCGAAAAAGCTTACGGCGGCGAAAAGAAGATTGAGTGGAAGGAAGTCCTCGCGGGCGAAAAAGCTTTCAACCAGACCGGTAATTGGCTGCCGGACGAAACACTGGAAGACTTCAAAGAATTCCTCGTTGGTATCAAAGGACCGCTTACCACGCCGGTGGGCGGTGGCATCCGAAGCCTGAACGTAGCCCTGCGCCAGATCCTCGATCTCTACGTTTGCCTGCGCCCGGTGAAGTACTTCGACGGGGTGCCGAGCCCGGTTAAGAAGCCGGAAGACACCGACATGGTCATCTTCCGCGAAAACAGCGAAGACATCTACGCTGGCATCGAATTTGAAAACGGGAGCCCGGAAAACGACAAGCTCAAGAGCCTCCTGTCCGAAAACTTCCCGGAGCTCTACAAGAAGGTCCGCTTCCCCGGTAGCGCCGGTCTGGGCCTGAAGCCGGTCAGCCAGGAAGGCACCGAGCGCCTGGTCAAAGCGGCGATTCAGTATGCCATCGATCAGGACCTGCCGAGCGTGACGCTCGTGCACAAGGGCAACATCATGAAGTTCACCGAAGGCGCCTTCCGCGACTGGGGTTATGAAACCTCCCAGAAGCTCTTCGGAGCGGAGGAACTCGACGGTGGCCCGTGGTGCACACTGAAGAATCCGAAGACGGGCAAGGACATCGTCATCAAAGACGTGATTGCCGACGCCTTCCTCCAGCAGATTCTCACGCGTCCGGCTGAGTACTCCGTCATCGCGACGATGAACCTGAACGGCGACTACATCTCCGACGCGCTTGCGGCTTGTGTGGGCGGCATCGGCATCGCCCCGGGTGGTAACATCAATTACGACACCGGCCACGCCATCTTTGAAGCCACTCACGGCACCGCGCCGAAGTATGCGGGCCAGGACAAGGTCAACCCGGGTTCGGTCATCCTCTCGGGCGAGATGATGCTGCGCTACCTCGGCTGGACCGAAGCAGCTGACTTGGTCATCAAGGGCATCAGCGGTGCGATCGACGCCAAGACTGTGACCTACGATTTTGAGCGTTTAATGGACGGCGCCACGCTGCTCAAGTGCTCCGAGTTTGGCGACGCGATTATCAAGCACATGGATTAAGCGCCAACTTGGGCGCAGCCAAGAAGGGGAGGGCGAGACGGTTCGATGAAGCTCAAGTCGCGCTCCGCCTTTGCTCTGGGTTTTATCGCCGGGGTCTGCCTCACCGTTGTGGGGCTGATCCTCTTTGCGATCGTTCTGTACTTCGCGATTGTCCAGCCGGCTTCGGAACGGAAGATTATCCAGCAACAGCTCAGTGAGCTTAGCTTCCCGACCGTCCAAGACGTTGCGGGTGAGAAAGCGGATCCTTCGGTGCGGGAGATCGTCACCGCTTTAGGGGAAGCTTACCTCGAACGACCAGAGAACGTGGGGGTCGTGATTGGCACCGTGATCGACGGAAAGCGTGAGATCGTGGCCTTGGGCCAGGATTCGCGCAACGCCGATGCCCAGCCGGTGGACGGCAAGACCCTGTTCGAGATTGGTTCGATTTCCAAACCTCTGACCGGCGTGCTGTTGGCCGAAGCCGTGCGTCGCGGCGAGCTGAAGCTGGAAGATCCGCTCGCAAGCGCGATGTCGAAGGATGTGCGCATTCCCAAAGTGGACGGTGAGGACATCACCTTTCGCCATCTGGCGACCCATACCTCGGGCCTACCGCGCGTACCGCCGACCATCCAAGTGTGGCGAGCGGCGGCCTATGATCTCTTGCTGACCTACCCGTATGAGGGGCTTGAAGCCGCCGAGCAGGATCGCGCGCTCACGATGGTGGCGGACACAACCGCTTCCCTTCCGGGGAAGTACTCCTATTCGAACTTTGCCTTCACGTTGTTGGCCCGGGCGTTGGTCGCTCGAGCCGGTCTCCCGTACGATCAACTTTTTCACACGCGCTTGGCCCAGCCGCTTGGGCTGAAGCAGACCGGCTCGGGTTATCCCGCGCCGGAGCAAGGCCGGATGGCGGTAGGCTACAGCGGCGGGCAGGAATCCGCCTCCTGGGTGGCCGGTCCGATTCGTGGTGCCGGTGGGGTGGTCTCTAGTGCCGAAGATATGCTGACCATCCTCCAAGCCCACTTGCAGCCAGAGAGCACCCCGCTGGCGGAGTCGATCAAGTTGGCCCTGACACCGCAAGCCGAGCAGAAGGAGAAGGGCGTCAAGACGGGATTGGGCTGGATGATCGCACGTCAGAACGGTGGCTTCTGGCACAATGGGGCCACGGGCGGCTTTTGCTCCTATGCAGCGTTTCAGCCTCAAAGTGGGGTCGCGGTGGTGGTGCTCTCCAATTCGACCGATGGGGCGGTTAATCCTCTTGGTCTCCGGATCATTCGGATGCTGCACGCGAAAGCGGTGGCGCGAGATCAAGTGGACAAGTCGCCCTAATTTCTCGCTGGACGATGGGGCATTTCTGGAGCTTATTGTTGCCCCAGAGATGTTTGGAAGCGAGCTCACGAAAATGGATAGTGCGATACGCCGGTACTTTGTCGGGGTGTTCTTGGCTTTGTTTCTCACGGTAGCTCCGACCGCGGCGTCCATCCCGGCCAAGGTTAAAGAGCTCACCGGTTTTTCTGGGTTGAGTGAAAACGACCTCCAGCCAGGCATGGTCCAGGCAAATAATCTCAGTCTGGCCCGGGGGCGGGACCTCGGGGTTGAGAGTCTGTTTTTCATTCCCTCGAGCCCGAAGGTGGTGATGGAGCGTTTGGCCAACTGGACGCCGACTCGGCATAAGTCTCTGGGTGTCTTTGTCCACCAAGGATTTAATCCGCCACCGCAAGCGGCAGTCTTTAATAAGTTGGCGAAGCCGCCGAATAATTCCGCGGTCAAGTTACTGGAGCGGGAAACAACCCGCACGCTCCAGCGCTTCAATCTCAGCCAGGCCGAGCAGAGCTTGGCCCGTAAGATGTTTAGCGAAAGCCGCAACGCTCAGCAGGTTCGGCGCTTCTGGATTCAACTCTTGAGCGAACGTGCCACCACGTTTTTTGCGAAAGGTGTCCGCGCATTACCTCCCTACAAAGGCCGCGGGGGGGAAGTGAAAGTACGCGAAGAAGCCCTGGCGCTCATTCGCTCGCAGAAGAAACTCTTCGGCCACTTCAAAGGCATCCTGGCCGATGCCATTTTCGCGCCCAAGGATAATCTGAATCGGCGGCCCTACTGGGAGCTGTTGAGCATCCAGGGTACCGGGACGCTCAACCTGGGCTGCCTGTATTGGCGGCAGGGCGATGGCGGCTGGCAGGCGATCGACTTTCAGTACTACTTCAGTAGTGGTCTCTACACGAGCGTGATCACCTACCAAATCTGGCCGGCGAACCTCAACGGTCGCAGCGGGGCCTTGGTCTGGCGCAGCGACCTGATTTCCTCGCCGTTTTTTGATTCCTCCGGCGTCAACCGGGTGGGTACCAACATGATGATGCAGCAGGAGCTGAAGAAGACGATCAGCCTGCTCAAACAAGACTTAGCTCGTTAAGCATCAAGAATTTAGCCCTCAACTTTGGGGGTGAACTTGACAAGTTGGTAGGCGTCGGCACATTATGCCGCACGAGGAGAAACGATGACTTCACGACTTTTTACACTATTTTTTGCCATTATTTGGGTTTCGACCCAGCCGATGCTGGCGCAGGTAGCCGAAGATTCGGCAGAGGATCCCTTCGCTTTTGAAGATCCAGGATTGCAGGATGAGATTTCCGCTCCTCGGTCGGGTCGAGTGGCTCAGGAGTTCAGCCTAGAGTTTTCCTATGTTGGCGACATGGAGATGGAACAGGGCAACGCGAGCTTTGGTGATGTCGATACGATCCAGACGCAAGCAAGTTATGTCGTTTCTCCGGAAGTGGCCGACGGCTTCCTTCTCCGTTTGGGCGGTAGCTTCAACCGCTTTTCCTTCGGTCTGCCCAATGCCGCTCCGATCCCCAATACGTTACAAAATTACAACGCCATCATCGGTTTTGACTGGGCGCTGAGCGACCAATGGTTGATGCGCTTCGAAGTGCAGCCGGGTATCTACAACACGAATTCCGACGTTCGCTGGAACGATGTGAACGTGCCAATTGTCATCGGTGTCTCCTACCTGCAAAGCCCGCAAGTTCAGTGGGTGCTTGGTCTGAGCGTTGACCTGTGGCGGGAGTATCCGGTACTGCCGGGTGCTGGTGTGCGCTGGCAGTTTGCCGAAGATTGGGTCTTAAACGCGATCGTCCCGCGTCCTCGCCTTGAATACAAACTCAACCGAGCAATTGATCTCTTCGTCGGCGCCGAGTTGGTGGGCGGTTCTTACCGAAGCTCGGTGGACCACGGTAGCACGCACGGGAACGACAAGTTGAACGATACGCCGATCTCCTATTCGGAGGTTCGCGTCGGTGGCGGTCTCATCTGGCGCTTGAACCCGGGTCTCTCCGTAAATGTCAACGGTGGTTGGGTACCCTTCCGCCGGATGGATTTCAATCGCGCCGACACGCAGTTCGACAAGGCGAGCGAAGGCGCGCCTTACGCCCAGATTGCCATTTCCGGCTCCTTTTAATCGCGGCACCCGCAGGCTTTTTTCAGGATGGCAGCGCCCACGCTCGAGCAACGGCTGGAGTGGCGGAAGAAGCCCAGCACCTCGTGGGTGATGGTTCAGCGTTGGAGCCGCCTACTTTTCCTCCATTGGGAATTCCCCGTCGAGACCATTGCCGCCACGCTTCCTCCCGGCTTGCAGGTGGATACTCACGAAGGGAAGGCTTACCTCGGCATTGTTCCGTTTCGCATGCGCGGTGTCCGCCCGCGGGCCTTGCCGGCGGTGCCTGGGATTTCGAATTTCCTGGAGCTGAACGTCCGCACCTATGTCTACGATAAGGACGGTGTCCCGGGGGTTTGGTTCCATTCGTTGGACGCCAACCAAGCGTTGGCCGTCAAAGTGGCCCGGGCTTTCTTCTTCCTCAATTATCAGCACGCGGAGATGACCTCCTCGCACGGGACGTATGAAGCGGAGGACGAATCGCGCATGGTGGACTTCTCTTGCCTGCGTAAAGGTCGACCCGAGTTGGAAACCGCCAGCTATCGCTACGCGGGGCGCGGGCCAGAGTTCTTGGCCGAGCCGGGGAGCTTGGAGTTCTTTTTGGCCGAGCGCTACCTGCTTTATGCCTGGGATGAGAAGCGACACCGCCTCTATCGCGGGCGCGTTCACCATCAACCGTACTGCTTGCAGGTCGCGAACGTGCAGCGCTATTCGGACAACCCCTTCAAGTGGAATCAACTGCCCGAGCCCAACCGCTTGCCGGACTTCGCCCACTTTAGCCGACAGGTAAAAGTGAATATCTATGGCGTGGAGCAGGTGGCTTAGAGCCCTCGTTTTTCGTTGCGGCACGATCCATTTTTCGACCGCTTGATCTTCCCCTGTGGCCATGTAGGTTGACGGCATGAGCGCCGCGCCTGGTGGAGTGTGTAACACCACGAATCAAACCGTCATCAATTGGGTCAACGAGCTGGAAGCTCTCTGTCAGCCGGATGCCGTCCATTGGATTACCGGCAGCGAGGAAGAAGATCAGGCCTTGCGCCAAGAGATGTGCGATAGCGGCTCGGCCATCCGCCTCAACGAAGAATTGCGCCCCAACAGCTTGCTCGTTCGTTCCGATCCACGCGATGTCGCGCGCGTGGAGAGCCGGACCTTTATTTGTAGTCGCTCCAAGGATGACGCCGGCCCGTCCAATAATTGGGAGGACCCGTTCGTCATGCGGGAGAAAATGCGGGGACTCTACGCCGGCTGCATGAAGGGCCGTACCATGTACGTCATTCCCTTTAGCATGGGGCCGATCGGCTCGCCCATTGCTCAGATTGGGATCGAAATCAGCGACTCGCCCTACGTCGTGGTCAACATGCGGATCATGACGCGGATTGGGACCCCGGTCTTCGAGGTGCTGGGCAACAGTGATTTCTTCGTCAAATGTGTCCATTCCGTCGGCCAACCGCTGAGCGAGGGACAAGCCGATGTGGCTTGGCCATGCGATCCGGAAAACACCTACATCACGCACTTCCCGGAAGATCGCGAGATCCTTTCCTACGGTTCCGGTTATGGCGGCAACGCGTTGTTGGGAAAGAAGTGTTTCGCTCTGCGCATCGCCTCGGTGATGGCGCGAGACGAAGGCTGGTTGGCGGAGCATATGTTGATATTGGCGGTGAAGGATCCGAGTGGCCGCAAGACTTACGTGGCGGCGGCCTTTCCCAGCGCTTGCGGCAAGACCAACTTCGCCATGTTGATTCCGCCGGACGGAATTAAGGATCAGGGCTGGGAAGTCACGACGATTGGCGACGACATCGCCTGGCTCAAACCGGGACCGGAGAATCGCCTGCGCGCCATCAACCCCGAGGCGGGGTTCTTCGGCGTGGCTCCGGGCACGTCGATGGATACCAACCCCAACGCGATGTTGTCCTGCAGCAAGAACACCATCTTCACCAACGTGGCGTTAACGGACGACGGCGACATCTGGTGGGAGGGCATGACCAAGGAAGCGCCCGAGCATCTCATCGATTGGAAGGGCAAGGATTGGAAACCGGGACAGAAAGATGCCGACGGAAAGAAGATTCTCTCCAGCCACCCGAACAGCCGCTTTACCGCCCCCGCCGCCAATTGCCCCTGCATTGACGAAGATTGGGAAAATCCCGAGGGCGTCGAGATTGGCGCGATTATCTTTGGTGGGCGTCGGATGACGGAAATGCCGCTTATCTTCCAGTCCTACAATTGGACCCACGGCGTTTATCTCGGCGCCACCATGGCGAGCGAGCAAACCGCTGCCGCTGAAGGGCAGGTGGGTGCCTTACGCCGCGATCCCATGGCGATGTTACCTTTCTGCGGTTACCACATGGGTGACTACTTACGCCACTGGATCATCGTGGGCAAGCGGCTGGACGTGCCGCCCCGTTGCTTCCACGTTAATTGGTTCCGCCAAAACGAGCAGGGCGACTACCTCTGGCCGGGCTTTGGCGAAAACATGCGCGCGCTCAAATGGTGCGTCCAGCGGGTCAACGGTCAGGGCCGGGCGAAGGAAACACCCTTGGGCTGGATGCCGCGCTACGTCGATTTCGACTTGGAGGGACTCGATTTCTCGGAGGAACAATGGGACGAGTTGATGGCCGTCAATCGCCAAAGCTTCAAGGAGGCGACGCTCGGCCACGAGGCGCTTTTCCTTAAGCTCTCCGACCACATGCCCAAGGAACTGATCTTCGAGCGCGAGTTACTGATCTCCCGGCTTTAATCGCTGGAGTTTGCTGGCTGCGTCCGCCGTCGCCGCCGGTACTCATACATCCCAGCGGCGAGAAGAAGCAAGCCACCCGCGAGGTAAGTTTCGGGCTCCGGCGCGTTGAGGAAACCGCCCGGGTCGAGTACGACGTTGCTCCAGCGGATCTCATCCAGTAAGCCTCCGCCACTACTGCTGGCCGTGCCTCCGTCCATCCGGTAGCCAATGTAGACCTCTGGAGTATCGGCCACTCGCCAGAAGATATCCTCGCCGTCCGGTCCGTCGTTGGAGTCTTGCAGAACACCATCGATGTAGAGTTGGCCAACGCCGGTGGCATCGTTGTAGGTAAAGGCGAAGTGGTGCCATTGGCTGTCGTTAAAGGTCGTAGGAGTGATCAGCTCAATCTGGGTGCTGTTGATCCCGTCGGCCGAGGTGTGGTAGAGCACTTGTACTTGACCACGCTCTCCGGAGTTCGGGGAAAGGCCGGCGCGGAAGCCATCATCAATCGGCGCGCCGGGGGTGGCACTGCTGGGATTCGCGGTGCGGGCCACAAACTCCGCCTCGCCCTCTGCCGTCCGGAAGAAGAACTCCACCGTCATATTCTCCACGTCGAGGGTGGGGGAGTAGGCCGCGATCCCGTAGATGCCGGCGCCGCCCGATGTCGCCCCAACGATGCCGACGGCGAAATCATTTGTCGCTCCCGTATCCGGGATGGGATTGACCGGGACGTTGGTGTATTGCTGGCCACCATTGGCAAAACTACCCGGGACATTGGGCTGCATCACCATGTCCGGTTCGGTCCCGATTTCATTTGGGTTGATAAAGGTCGGGCTGGTGGAGTTATTTTGCTCGAAACGCCAGTAGCTGATCACATCGGCTTGCACTAACGATACCCCCCCCAGCACCAGCAGAAGGAAGGCGCGGCGGAGAGCCTGGGGGTGAGAAGGCAACATGGCACTATCCATATCGGTCGTCGCGGAGTGGAGTTAACAACTTACGGGTTTTGCCCCGGTTGGGCAAGGGTACTCAGCTTCTCTTGCAGCGCTAGGAACTGCACCCGTTCTGGTGCAATAAGTTGTTTAGGATCAATTGCTTGCAAGGTGGAAAGCGCCTGTTCGGAATGACCTTGGGCCGCTTGAATCCGGGCGAGCAGGAGCTGGTTCGAAGCTTTTTGGAGTTGTGGGGCGGGGAGGGACATGAGCAGCGCGTGCGCGCGTTCCGCCTCGCCTTGCTCCAGGAGAGCCAACGCGTAGGTGGACTTCAGGCTCGCTTGGGTGGGATAGCGTTGCTGGAAGTCTTGCGCGAGCCGCAGAGCCTGCTCGCGATTCTGGCCGAGCAGGAGCGAGAGGTAGGCGACATTATTGGCCGCCGCAACGTTCTGCGGATCGAGGCCAAGTTCGAATTGCGCCACCTCAAGCAACTTGGCGTAGTCCTGCTGGTACTCATACCATTGGTAGAGCCCCAGCAAGGCGCGGGGGACTTGTTGTCGCTTTTCCAGCAGGCGCCACCAGACCGGCTCCAGTGCCGCAGGCCAGCGCCAGGTTTGGAGGATGCGTTCGAGGTTCACTAAACCGAATTCTTCCCGGGCGGCGATTTCTAGCGCACGTTGGAGGTGGAGGTTGTCCGCGGCAGAAAGCGTTGGCGTCTGCAGGGCGGTGGCGCGCGCCAAAAGCAAATGGCGCTGTTCATCATGGCGCGACCACGACTTCCCTTCGTATGCTGCCAAGACATCGTCGCTGCGGTTGAGCTTGAGTCGCGCCTCACCCACCGCGAAAGCGACGGGGAATTCCTCCTGCAACACCGGCTCGAAGGTCTGCGACCACTCAATCGCCTCGACACTCAAGCCGTGAGTGGCCATCCAGCCGATCAGGCGGGCGGCGGCATCTGGCGTACCTTGCCATCGCGCTTGGGCGGCGGCTAAGTCGGCTTGGCGTTGGTCAAGATAAGTGGGGCCTAATGGGGTGCCAGCTTCGAGGAGAAGGAGGTCTTGCTCCACGGCCGTGCGCGGGCGGGCCCGAAGCTGGGTCAAGTAAGCTTGGGCTTGCGCCACGTCGCCGCGACGCAGGGCATCTTGGACGAGAGACTGCCCGGCCTGCCAGGCGAGTCGGGGGTCTGTGAGCTGTGTTTCGAGCGTGCGACGGGCTTCCGTGGCGATGAGGGGATCCGAGGCATGCAGTTGAGCCTTGGCGAGATTATTCACGTGCAGGGGCGTTGGCCCCTCGAGTTCGATTATTTCTTCCAGATAGGGAGCCGCTGTCTGCCAGTGACCACGGGCAAAGGCCACCGCCGCTTGCGCTTGCGGGTAAGCGATGGTCGTTCTTTGCGCTTCCGGCCACGTGGCCAAGCTTTGCTGCGCAGCCGCAAGCTGATTGAACTGGAGGAGGGCGAGGACAAGGGCGACGCGGTAGTCGACTTTCTTCGGATTCAACTCGATGGCTTTTTCCAGCCAGGCAATCGCTTCGGGGCGATTTAGCAAGCTGGCGTATTTGGAAAGCGCGGCGTAAGTGCGATCGTCTTCCGCGTAATTGGCCACCAGGACGCGGAGATGGAAATTCGCCTGAGCGGTGGCTCCTTGCTTAAGCTCGGCGTAGGCCTGCTCCAACTGTTGCTCGTAGCGGTAGCTGCGTAGCCCCCAATAGGCCGGGAGGGCCAACAGCGCGAGGAGGACGATACCCAGGCTTAGCCAGAGCCAGCGTTTGGAAGGCGGAGCAAGCTTGGACTTGGTGATGGGCTGGTACGGGTCGGCCATAGAGTAAGCTACTCGTCACCATAGCCCATTTTTGCTCGCTCGCGTGGAAGAACTTGCTGGCCACTTTTGCCTCCACGGTATGAACTGGCGGGAGATGAAAGCGAGCAAAGACCAAGCGCAGCAAGAGCTGAACGATCAGGCCTGGATTGGGGATGCCGTGTTAGCGCTTTATGCTCGCCGTTGGATTCTCCGGCAAGAGGCCGAGGGTAAAGACTTAGGCGAACATAAGGTCGAAGCCTTTCGCCATCTCACGTCCAACCAGTTTCTCTCATCCATCGGTCGCCCCACCGAAGTGGAGGCTGCCATTGGAATTATTTACCAAGAGCAGGGCGAAGCGGCCGCGTTCGACTTTATCGAGGGCAAAATCCTCCCTTACTTTCTCAAGCAGCGGCGCAACCGACAGCGGAAATGATGTCGTCTTTTCGCTCGGTGTGAAGCTAGCGCTGTTTAGAACGGAGCGCTGATGTCGGTCACCTTCTCGCCGCGAACCTTGGACAAGTGCTCCTTGCACTCTTCGATAATGTCCCCGATTTCGCGATAGTCATCCTTCAGGAGGTGATCGGTCCACCGCGAGCCGTAGCGGACGTGGTTAATTTCGTCCGACCAATCCTGATCGGCGAAGAGCTGGCTGCGTTCGTCTCCGTTGGCCTCGTATTCCTTCATCCGCTTGGGCTTGCGAGGCATGAAGTAGGCTTCCAGTCCGCGGGTCAGGTAAGTAATGCGGTGGAGCAGCGGAAGCCCCTGTGACTGTTCGAAGAGGATGGGATTGACCCGGTCCGGCTCGGCGTTGAGTTCCTTGAGGCGGATGTAGCCGAACTCACTGTGGCGGACCTCGTCCCAGAAGTGGCGGCTGAAGTCGGCCTGCATGTCCCACGGGTAGTCGCCCTGGTGGGCATCGTGCAGGATGCTGGCCAGAAGTGCGGCGGCGTAGAACTCATTGAAGAAGACCTTGAATTGCTCGATCGTGGCCTCGCGCGGATCCATCTCTTGGCGTTCTTCGTAGGAAACAAGCGGGCCGACCGTAATGCGGGAGTCGAAGTGAATCGTCTCCGGACGCTGGAAGCGCGGGCCTTGCGGGCGCTCGGGCTTGGCCGTGCTTTCTTTCTCGCCGTGCATGCCTTTGGCGTGGCGGAAGAGATCGCGCAGATAGGCCGCCCAGGGGCTGTCCTCCACGTCGATGCCAAGGCTGTCGAACCACGTTAGCTGGCTCCGCAGGCTGGTGGCGATGCGTTCCAGCAGGCGCACTTCATTTGCGTTGCCGGACGCATCCAGGACGGAGAGGTCGTAGACGATGGCGTGGAGGAGTTCACGCGTCACCACGCCGTAGAAACCAGCGAGGAAATCGCGGTCATTCGGGGCGTGGATCGCTTCGTTGCACCAGTCAGCCAGCTCGGGGCGGACGCTCGCGTTCGGGTTGCCTGCTCGCATCTCGGAGAGGCGGTTGAGAATCCAGGTGACGTGCTCGGAACTATCGTAGAGGTGGTAAGCCAACTTGTATTTAATCTCGTAGTTGGCGAGGCGCAGGAACCAACCGGCGAGGATCTGGTGCCGGGCTTTTTCCACGTGCAGGTAGTGGCGAAGATGGCTGGAGGATTGGGCAATATTTAATCCATTGAGGGCAGTATTCATAGCTTTGCGTGGGTATTGTCTGCTTTGGGGTTGGCAGAACGTAACATTGATGGGGAGAAATCAAATTTGCTATTCGGGCAATTGTGGTGGAGATTTGAGGGAATGAAGGAAAAGCCGCCGCCCAAACAACGCCGCCCGGTTGAGGTCTCATTCCCTTCCCACCAACTGGCGGTGATTGAGAGCCATCACCACGAAACCTTTTGGATGGATTGGCGGCGGGACGACTTCCACAAAATCCTGGTCTTGCTTGAAGGCCGCGGCGCGTTGCTCCATGGCGAGGAACGCCTGCCGCTGGAGGGTCCTGCTTTGCTCATCATTCCGGCGCGTCTGCGCCATCGTCTGGTGGATGAACGGCCCGACCCGCTTTCCCTCTACGGCTTATGCTTGAATGGGCCACCGTTCCCGGACGCGAGCTTGATCCAAGCTGCCTGTCGAGAGTTGACCCGGATGGATAACCCCGATTTGGTTTCCCGCGCCATCGTCACCATGCGCCGGATGGCCTACGAGCAACGCACGGGCGGTCCAGGCTCGGCGGACTTGCAGTTAAGCCTGACCACGCAATTCTTGGTGGAGCTGGTCCGTTTTGGCCCTGGGCAGGGGCACGGCACCAATCCTAGTGCTTCCGACCGGGTTAAACTCTACCTGCGGGAAATGGAGCAGACCTTTTGGATGACTGACAATGTGGATGACGTGGCCCGCCGCTTGGGGTTGAGCCGCCGCCGTTTTACCGGGCTGTTCCGCCAGTTGACTGGTACAAGTTGGCTCCAGCATCTGCACACGTTGCGCATGCGCCACGCCAAGCGCCTCCTTCAGGACACGGGGTTGCCGGTCAAGGCCATTGCCTTTGAGTGTGGGTATGGCGACCTGACGCATTTCTATCGCGTCTTCAAACAACACTTTGGCCACAGTCCGTCCCTGGAACGCAAAGCTGAATAAGCGAGAGGGAAAGGTCCGCCGCAGTGGCAATTCTCGGGCTGGACGAGAGAGGCCCAGTTGGCGCATGATAACGCGTGATGTCTGAAGAAGCGGAAGCAGGGGCGAGTTTTGGCCCAACGGTCCTGGATCATTACGCCATCGCGATCATGAACGGGTTTTGCTCGAACGCGGCCCTGCAAGGCGCGAGCGAAGAGGAAGTCGTGACGAAAGCCTTTGAGATGGCGCAAGTCGCCATGCGGGTTCGTTTGGGCGCGAGCGAAGACTTTTTCGCCGAGATTTTCTTCCTCATGGACGCCGGGCGCTACGTCGCTGCTATCAGCCGACCGAGCAAGACGATCACGTACACGCGGAGCGAACGCGAGGCGATCATCTACTTTGACGCCGCACGTGCGACGGATGACGGCGACTTTGTCCGCAGTTGCCGCATGGAGGGCGATCTGCGTCGCGGCAAAGCGCTCATCACCGCCAACGGGAAGGTGACGCCGCAACCGGTGACGGACTGGAAAGAGCAGATGATCGCGGAAGGTAAAACGCCGCCCGAAGAGCCAGCCGAGAAAGCTGGCGGTCACGGCGGGCATTAGGCCGTGCCGGTGCGCTGATCGTCGTGCTTTGCATTCGCGTGAGCTTGGGGTAGGTTCCTCGAGCAATGAAGGCGATGGTGATTGAGGACGACGCCTCCACGAATGAGTTGTTTGTGGAAGCACTCGGCGACGGCGGTTTTGAAGCCCACGGCTTTCCCGACGCGGAATCGGCCATGAAGGCTTTCGATCCGAACGAGCATTACCTCATTACCCTGGACCTTGGCTTGCCCGGCATGGACGGGCTGGAGTTTTGCCAGTGGCTGCGCCAGCAACCCAACGGGGAAGACCCCTATGTGATTGCTATTACCGGTCGCTCCGAACCGGATGACTTGGCCAGCATTTTGAAGGCGGGTATGGATGACTACATGGCCAAGCCGGTCACGTTAGACAAGCTCTACATCCGCCTAGCAGTGGCCGAAGCGCATTTCGTCCGTATGGAAAAGTACCGCAGCACGTGCGCGGAACTGGTCAAGCTCAAGGAAGAGCTAGAGAAGGTCAAAACCGGGGCCTAGTGTGCTGAGTCAGAAGTTCTCAGAATTATTCCTTGAATCTTTTGAACCAGTCCATCGTTGTTCGTCAGTCACCTATTCACTCGAATAGGCTCCTTCCTCACGCCTTGCCCTGGCCCCAAACTTCCTTCGGATTTAATCGCATTACTTCTGACTCAGCACACTAGGCGATTTTCATCATGTCATCGCGACATGTTAGGAGCTCATCATCGAAGGAGGGTAGGGCGGGTTGTCCCTAGCCCGCCGTCTGAAGCGCTTGGTTAACTCTTGTCCATGAAGCCAATCTTCTGGTGGATTCCAGTGGGCAAATGAGGAAAAGATTTGGGCAAGGCGCTCATCCCTAAACCGGCGTTGGCGGCTGGGCTTCGATTCGGCTAGTCAGCTCGGCGAGGAATTTATCTTTCTGCGCTGGTGAGATGAGTTTGTAGCCGGGGAAGCTGCCCTTCGCTAAATGAATTTTGACTCGGTCGAGAGACAGAGCGGGAGCACTGAGTGGATTGCGCGTTGGAGTAGCCTCTAGGATTTCGGTGTATGGCACCTTGTCGTGGAGCAGTCCGGCTTGAATGTGGAGGTGGTCCGCTTTGAGTGTGTAGCGGCAAGGCACGCAGAGTACGTACATCAGGAGGCCGACGAAGAGACCAGTGAAGAGGCAATAAACCCCCGCCCAGAGGTGAAGGGTCAAGAGATAGATGCCTAAGCCCAGGATGGACAACGGGCCACCAATCAGGACAACCGCCAACCAACGATCGACTTGAGAAGGATAGACAGATTCGGTGGTATCCATGGGGTGGTTTAAGCCGACGTTGGCCGTTGGGCTTCGATTCGGCTGGTGAGTTCGGCGAGGAACTTTTTGGCGGGGCCAGGGGCTGGGAAGGCTTGGTCAGCCGAGCCGTCCGCCATCTCCAACTTGAAGTGTTCGGGCAGCAAGGGATTGGCTTGGGGTTCCGAATTCAAAGACGTGGCGGCTCGGATGGAAGTGTAGGAGATGCGTTCGCGCGAGAAGGTGGAACGAATTTCTAGGTGGTCTTTCTTGAGCGTGTAGCGGCGGGGGAGAAGCATGACCGTAAAGACCACGGCCACGACAACAGTGGTGGCGAGGACAATCGGCAGAATGACCTCATCCTGCCCGAACATCAGAAAGGCGAAGACCAGATCGGAGACGATCACGAACGAGAAAATGACGGCCATGATGAGATTAATCTTGGCCAAGTAGGTCTGCTCGGGGGCAATCATGCTAACCCCACTCTAACAAGGCGGAACCCGAGTGCAACACCGTTGCGTGTAACGGGCTTAGGGCACTTCAAAGATTTTTTGCGTGTAGGGACAGCGGACCAGCGTGCCCTGAGGGTAGCCTTGGACGTCGATCAAGCCCTGGTCCTGGGCGTAAGGACTTTTGACGAAGCCTTTCTGCCCGGTCGCAATGCCCATGGGGTATTGCTTGTCTAGATCGATCGTGCCGGTATCCGGTGCAGGTTGGCGCAGGGCCGGTTTGGAGGTGGAAGGGCTATTCGGCGGCGTCTGGATGGCCGCGTTGCCCGGAGGCGTTGGAACGGATGAGGGATTACTTGGCGCGCTCGGCGGTAACGGCCCACCGGGGCCAGAGCCTTGGGCTCCCAAGGCGGCGACCACGTCATCGCTGATTTGGCCATTCACCGGCAGGCCGGCGTCTTGTTGGAAGAGGCGCAACGCGTTGGCAGTCTGCGGTCCGTAGTAGCCGTCAACCTCGCCGACCGGGTAGCCAAGCCGGGCCAAGCGATCCTGCACGTCGCGGACCAGCGGATCCGGTTGCCGCTCTTGGACGGTTTGCCAGTTGCCGTACTGGACCTGAGGGCGGGATTGAAAAACGTTGTTCGGGATGTTGATGGAGAGGCCAAACCCGACGGGAGGTCCGTAAACATAACGGCGCGGGCGGTAGTAACGTCGGGGCGGCCCGCAGTAACCACCTCCGTAGTAGAACTTCTTCGGGCCGTAGCGGTAGGGCTGGGCGTTAGCGGTTTCCGGCACCAGCGTCAGGACCATTCCGGCACCGAAAAGGCCAAGCAAGCTGGGTAGGGCAAGGGATCTCCTCATATCGTGTTCTCCGTTTCTAAGACGGCGGGAGGTCCGGCTGCATTCAGTCTATTTTGGGTGGGACCGCGAGGGGCGTCTAACTGCTGGGCAAGCGAGCGGGAATCATGCTACAATTCTCAACTTGTGCTGACTCCTGACGACATCAACTATGCGATTGAGAATACGAAGGTCATTGTGCCGCCTAAGGCCAAGCTGAAGACTTTCGGGACCTCGCTGGTGAACTATTACTTGGTGACCGAGGACATGGACCAAGTGGGGACTTCGCGGGTGCGGGAGGGGCGCATCCAGGCTGAGAAGCCGGAGTTGCTCACCCCGGCTTATTTTCGCCGACTGTTGCTCGAGGGGTTTGTCGATGATAAGGCCGAGGAATTTGCCGAAGCGCTCGGCCAGCACCCGGAGCTTTTTACTTGGCTCAAGTACGGCTTCAAAATGAAGAAGGACGAGATTCGTTCTTACGACGTACATGAGTCGCTGGAACAGGTGCTGGACAAGGTGCAGGCCGAAGCCGCCAGTAAGGACGACCCTTTTACCGCCGTGCTGACCGGCATCGACGATGGCTGGGAGGTCTGCTTGCTCAAGTTCATGGTGGATACGATCCAGGAGAGTGCGGGCGGAAATTTTGAGGATTTTCGCAACCAAGGACTCATTTAGAGGTTAATAAGTACTATGTGCCGGACGCTCGCGGTTGTTGTTGCACTGTTTCTCCCTTTAAGCGTCCAGGCGCACCCCGGTCACGGCGGCACTGGCGGCTATGTCAAGGCGGATCAAAATCCACCCGGGAAGAACGAGGTCTCCATCACGGAGGAGGGGGCGTACCGTGTTATCACCGCCAACGGCATCCCCGAGGGCAAGGTCGGTGCTTTTCCGAATGCGCAGAACCCGAATTCGATTCGCCCGCAGCAGTATAAGTTCCGCGTTCCGCTGAAGCCACAGAAGACGGGTAAACTGACGCCGCTCCCGTTGCAGGACTTTGGCATTGGCCTCAATGGCGTGCCGTTTGATCCGGCCGCGGCGGAATGGTGGAACAACGATCGGCGCAGCGGCTGGCAGAAAGAGGCGATCTCGGCCAAGCACGTGATTCTGGGCATTGACACGAACCATGCCCACGTCCAGCCAACCGGCGCCTACCACTACCATGGGGTGCCGACGGATCTGATGCCCAAAGGTAAAGCCGAGGATATGGTCCTCGTCGGCTACGCGGCGGACGGTTTTCCCATCTACGGTGTTTACGGTTATGCGAAGGTCGATGACGCCAAGAGCGGTGTGCAGGAGCTGAAGTCAAGCTACCGGCTGAAACGCGGGAAGCGCCCGAGCGGCAATCAGGGGCCGGGTGGTCGCTTTGATGGCACCTACACCCAAGACTACGAGTACGTCGAAGGCCTGGGCGATTTGGACGAAGCCAACGGCCGCACGGGGGTGACGCCGGAGTATCCGAACGGCACCTACTACTACGTGGTGACGAAACAATTTCCCTACATCCCGCGCTACTGGGTGGGGACACCGGACGCCAGTTTTCAGCGCCAAGGCCCTCCCGGACGCGGCGGGCGAGGGGGACCCGGTGGAGGGCAGGGTGGTCAGCGAGGCGGCCCACCGCCTCACCATCATGGTGGTCCGCCACCGCATCACCACGGTGGGCCTCCACCCCATCGGCATTAAGGCGCTGACCACGCCTGAATTCATGTAAACTTCATCTTTTGGTGTTAGAATCACGCCATGATGAAGCTAACAAACAATGCCCACCGAAATTACTCTACCCGGTTCCTCATTCTTGCCGTCGTCTGCCTTGTTACCCTCAACTTTGCCAATCAGCTACAAGCGGCAACCAAGTTTTGGATGGGTGCCAACGATGATAATTCTTGGACGCTAGATGAAAATTGGGAGAGCCTTTCTGCCCCTTCTGCTGGAGATGATGTCCAGTTTCAGTCTTTGAGCGAATCGAGTGATGCCACCGTGGTGGGCTCGCCGTCGCTGACTTTTGGCGGCATCACCTTTGCGGACGACACAAATTTTCAGTTTTCGATTGAGGGGAACGGCACCTTTTCCGGGGATGCCTCGGTAGAAGATTCTGGCTCTGGTTTTACCCACAGCATCTCCATGGCCTATGCCACGGATGGCGTGACCTTCGATGTGGAGGGAACCGATACGTCGCTTTCTCTTTCCAACATTGCTTACAGTGGCGGCAGCACCAGCTTCACCAAAAGTGGCGTAGGCACGCTCTTTATTACGAACACTTCGGATAATGCTGGCTTGCTCAACCTCAATGAGGGGACGGTGGAGATGCAGGCTTCCGTGGGGCAAAGTGGTAACTTCCGCCTCAGCAGCACGAATTCTGATGCGGTCTTTACCAACTCGGGTGGTTCGACCATCACGGCAACCCTTGGTGGCGAAGACTCCGGCGGTGAGTCTGCTTCCTATTCGGGGCAGGTGACCGGTGCCGTGGATATCCAGCTTGGTAACGCTGGAGGTAGTGCCGGGACGGGGGCCACCCAGACCTTCACATCGGATAGTGTGAATACCTACACCGGATCAACAGATGTTGTCTATGGGACGCTGCTGGTCAACGGCTCGCACACAGGTGGTGATTCGTACAGTGTCTTTGGCCTCAACGCAGCGAGTACGGATGGCCCGACGTTAGGCGGCTCCGGCACGATCGAACTCGCCGATGATGCGAAGACCTTCCTCTTCGGCGGCATTTCTGAAACGACGGCGGCGACGCTCGCTCCCGGGGAGTCGGACTCGGATACTGAGATGCTGACCTTGGGGAGTAGTTCGATTGAAACCGAAGTGTTTCTAAATGCCTACTCCATCTTGGAAATCGATTTGGGCGAAAGTGGGCAGTCCGATTCGGTCATGATTTATGGGGACATTGTCATCACCGAAACAGATACAGAACTGCTGCTTAAGTCCCTCACGGGCGCTTTTGATGGTAGTACCTACACCATCTTAACTTACACAGGAACGCTGACTGGGACGTTTGCCAACATCTCGGGCTTGGATTCCAAATACATCATT
>CAWUJC010000002.1:0-21912 GCA_963922355.1 uncultured bacterium
TACATCCAGATTGAGGTCTTTCGTGAAGATGAACTCACCACGGTTTCGCGAATTTCTCAAAACGGAATCGTGGCGATGCCGTTGATTGGCTCAGTTAAACTGGGAGGGCTGACCAAGCAAGCGGCGCAGAATAAAATCCGCGAGATGCTCCAAGATGGCTACATTCGCCATCCCGAGGTGCAGATCACAATCGCAGAGTTCGCTACGCGGCGCTTCACCGTCCTGGGCCAAGTTTCTCGCCCTGGCAGTTATGAGATTCCTCAGCAGGAGCGGGTGGACTTACTCCAGGCAGTCGGGATGGCCGGCGGCTTTACCCGGATCGCAAACGCTAGCTCTATCCAGGTGCGGCGCCAGGTTAAGGGCAAGGAAGTTGTCTACAAATTGGATGGCCGGAAAATGCAGCGTGATTCCAAGGCCAAGCGCTTTTACGTCCTCCCGAACGATACAATCACCGTCCCGGAGAGCATCTTTTGATTTAGCCACCAGCCTCTCTCGGCCAGACAAGGCTCGCGTCTTGTTTCCCAAGAGCAGTCCTGACTTCCCGGCATCGACCCTTCTTTCATGAAAGACACGTCCAACAATCTGACCTCGGCTCATTTAGCCGCGACCTTCCACGCGCTGCTTCAGCGCTGGTATGTGATCGCTTTGGTATTTGGTTTTGCGGTCTTTTTTGGGGTGCTTTTTCTCTGGTGGGCAACTCCGGTCTATGAGGCTACGGTGATTCTTCAGGTCGAGCAACGCCAGCGCTCCGCCATGGGGGCCAATGTTGAGGAAGACCTGCGCAGCCTAGAAATGCTGAAGTCCTATGAGCAGGCGCTCCAACGTGTCTCGCTCTGGAAGCAAGTTCTGGAACGTCCGGAGTTCCGCGACCGAGCGCCTTACCGCCCCTATTTCGCTGCCGCCGAGAAGGATCCCAATGTTCTGGATAATTTAGCCAACTCAGTGGCCAAACAGAGCGACGTTAAGCTGCGCTCGGGGACGCGTTTGATCGATGTCTCGATTCGCAATCCCAACCCAGAGTTGGCCCGCGATCTGGCCAATGCGGCCGTCGAAGTCTTCATGCAGGAGTACGTGCAATTTTACACGGAGAACTCCACCGCTTCCTATCGCTACCTACTCCAAGAGGCGGAACGCATGCGTCTGAAGCTGGAAAAAGACGAGCAAACCCTGCAAGCCTATCAATTACTCACAGAACTACATGGCCGGATTGATACAGCTAGTCTGGAAGTTTCTGATCTCGATCGACGCTACCTGGAGAAACACCCCCGGATGATCCAGGCCAAGCAACAACTCGCTAGCCTGGAGGAGCAATTTCGCGTGGAACTTAACCGCGTGAATAAAATTTTACAGCAGCCGGAGCGAGAGCCCCTTCCGATTGAGGAAGAGCTGCAGCGCCAGGAATCCAAGTACCAGGTAGTGAGTCGAGAATTAGCGGCGAACCGCGCCGTCTACGAAGCCTTGCTCCAACAAATGAAGCAAGCCAGCCTGCAATTAGCGGCCGAACCCGTGAACATCCGCGATTTGGAATGGCCGTTCTAGCCTTCGAAGCCGGTGTGGCCGAAAACCATCCTGATTCTCGGTTGCAGCGTCTTGCTTGGGCTGGTGGGTGGTGTGCTTGCAGCCCTCGGTCTAGATGCTCTCGATACCTCGATTCGCACCGTTGATATGGCTGAAGCTATCCTTGGGCTCCCAGTCCTTGGGGCCATTTGTGTGGGTGCCGAGCAACGTCAACTTGCCAAACAGAGGCGAAAGGCACGCTCGTCTTCGGATGCCGAAGAAGCTTCCTCCATCTTGATGTTGGCCCAGCCTGGCTCGCCCGAGGCTGAGCATTTCCGCAGCCTGCGCGCTCGCACTGCCACGGCCGAGGCTGGGAAGATTACGCTTTTTACCAGCGCAGTACCGCAAGAGGGCAAGACGTTCTGTTGCGTGAATTACGCGGTGGCAGCGGTTCAATCCGGGCAAAAGACGCTGCTGATGAACACAGATTTACGCCAACCTCGCTTGCAGGAGGAGTTGGAGCTAGATCGCGATGCCCCAGGGATATCTGAATGGGTGGACGGTCAGGCAGAGTTGGGCGAGATCTGCCAATCTACCGTTTTGGAGGACTTGGATTTCGTGGGAACTGGCAAGGCGTCGTCGAATCCAGCGGAGTTGTTGGCCGGGAAGCGCTTCCAGGAACTCATCGACAAGCTGGCCCCGAAGTATGATCGCGTGATCATTGATACCGCCCCAATTATTTCGGTGAGTGATGCGTTGGGCTATCTCTCCCTGGTAGACAGCGTTCTGTTGGTGGTACGGGCAGGAAAAACACCACGTGGGGTCATCTTGCGGGCACTGAATGAGCTGGAGAATGCTCAGGCAAGCCCCCTAGGTGTGGTGTTGAATTTCCTTCCCCGCTCCAGCGGCCATGGGACGGATCCCTATTACTACTACTACGCCGCTTCGGGCGTGTATGGGGAAGCCTACCAGCAGGGAAATCAAACCAGATGATCCTCTCTTTTTCCAAGAAGTTTATCTTCATCCATGTCTATAAGACGGCGGGGCGGAGCATGCGCCAGGCGCTTTCGCCCTACCTCTTTCATGCCAAGCGCTCTTTGCCCGCTCGCTTCCTTTATGAGTTAGGACTGAGCAAGTACGTGACGAACCCACGGCTCAAGGTTTATCCCCACCACATGCCCGCGCGGGAGGCCAAAGCTCTGTTGCCGTCCGACATTTTCGATGAGTTCTATAAGTTTGGTTTCGCGCGAAATCCCTGGGACTGGCAAGTCTCCATGTATCTATACATGCTCCGCCATCCGGAGCATAAGCAACACGAGTTCATCAAGTCCTTGCAAAGTTTCGACCGCTACATCGATTGGCGTGTGCACAAGGATCTGCACTTCCAATCGGACTACCTTTGCGACGAAGACGGGCAACTACTCTGTGATTACCTGGGGCGTTTTGAGAATCTGCACGAGGACTTTGCTCACATTTGCCAGCACCTGAAATTAGACGTCACGTTGCCGCACGAAAACAAAAGCGAGCGCCAGAGTTACCGCGAGTACTATAACTCGGAGACCGAGCAGATGGTGCGTGAGGCTTTTGCTCCTGACATCAACTTGCTGGGATACCAGTTTTAAGGAGCACCTGCATCCATGATTATCCTTTGCGCTGGCATGCAAAAATCGGGCAGCAAGTGGTACTTCTCCCTCGCGGAAGACCTGCTTGAGCAGCAAGGCTTTCCTCTGGCTCGTTCGCTTCGCCACCAATATCGGCTCGATTTGCTAGCTGGGTTGACTGAGCGCTCAACCATTCGGCATCCTTATTTCCACCGGCTTATGGCCCTTGCTTGGGCCGGTCGCTCCGGGCGCCGCATCATGGTCAAAACACACCGTGGGCCCAGCCTTTCGGCAGCATGGCTCTTGCGCAGAGGATCTTTACGTGTTGCCTCCCAGGTTCGCGATCCCCGCGACGTGGTGCTCTCGGCGCTGGATCATGGGCGTAAGATTCGGGAAGCGGGGGGAAGCCACACGTTTGCCTCGCTCCATACTTTTGAAGACGCGTTGCGCTCAACTTGCCTGTGGCTGAAACGTGCGAAAGCCTGGTGGCAAACTCCTGGGGTGCTTCGGGTTCGCTACGAAGATTTGCTAGCGCATCCAACGCAAGAGCTACAGCGCTTGGCTGATTACATCAGCTTAGAGGTGACAGATTCTCAAATCCTGTCTGCCGTTGAAAAGTATGAGCAAAAGAAGGGGCAAGCTGGGCAGGCCAAACTAGATGCTTCGGCCCAGCTTCTGCACTTCAATCAAGGCCAGGCGAAGCGCTATCAAAAAGAAATGACAGCTGAACAACAGCAGCGCTGTGTCGAGATGTTTGCCCCTTATTTGGAGTTCTTTGGCTATGCCTTAGATAGCGGTGACGCAGCCACGACTTCTTCTAAGCTAACCATCACTGAGCCCTCCGATGCTTAAGCAAAAGGCGGCGCGTGGTGTCTTTTGGACGGCCTTTGGCAACCTGGGGCGACAAGGTATCTCGCTAGTTGTCTTTTTGGTTTTGGCGCGTCTGCTTTCGGCGGAAGACTTTGGTCTCGTGGCCATGGCTTCAGTGTTCGTTGCCTTGGGACGTTTGTTGGCTGATCAAGGTATGGCCGAGGCGATCGTCCAACGAAAAGATGTGGAGGAGGGGCACCTCAACACGGCTTTTGTCTGCAATCTGGTCTTTAACACGTTCTTTGCTGGTACTGTCTGGTTGTGCGCCGGGGCGATTGCCGAGCTCTATCGCTTACCTGACCTAGAACTCGTGTTGCAGTGGCTCTGTCTGGTATTTGTTTTCGGTGCCTTAACGCCAGTGCAAGAGGCTTATCTGAGGAAGCAACTCCGCTTTCGGGAACTCTCGCTGCGTGACCTCATCGGTGTGGCGTTAGGGGGCATTGTTGGGTTGGCAATGGCATGGAGCGGTGCCGGGGTCTGGAGCTTGGTGGGGCAGCAGATTGCCCAAGCTTTAGGGCGAGTGATCACGCTTTGGGCCGTGAGTGGTTGGCGCCCGAAGTTCGCCTTTTCTAGGCAGCATTTCGGGGATTTGGCGAATTTTGCTCTGCATCGGATTGGGACCCAGTTGCTGCAATTGCTCGGTCGGCGGGGGGACGATTTTCTCATCGGGTTTTTCTTAGGCGCGACCGCGCTCGGGTATTACGTCATCGCTTACCGTATCATGATGGCGTTGCTCCAGCTCATCACCACATCGGTGCGATCAGTCGCCTTTCCGGTGATGGCAGAACTGCAGCACGACCGGGAGCGGCTACAGCGTGCTTTCTTTGGCGTACTACGTTTGGTCGCCTGCTTGTCCTTTCCAGTCTTTCTCGGGGCGGCCGCCACCGCACCGGAACTGGTCCCAACCTTGGTCGGCCCCAATTGGGCATTGAGTGTGCCTGTCATGCAGCTTTTAATGATGATTGGCATGCTGCAGGCGCTTTTTATTTTTCACGAAGCCACACTTTCGGCCCTTGGTCGGCAAGACTTGGTGTTTCGTCTAACGCTTTGGAACAGCTCGACAAACTTCCTGGTTTTCTTTTTCGCAGTGCCTTGGGGAATCGTCGCCGTGGCGGCTGCTTACATGGCACGTGGTTATCTCTCGAGCCCAATTCCGCTCTATCTGTTGCACCGCTTTGCTGGCATCAAGATGAGTTCTTACGTTGCAGCGATCTGGCCGCAGATGGTGTCTGCCCTCGTCATGGTGGCGGCGCTGATGGGGCTGCGCTGCTGGTTCTCTAGTTCCTTTTCACCGGCCCTTAGCTTAACCATCATGGTGGCCGTTGGGGCGGTTCTCTACGCCAGCCTTTTGGCGCTGCTCAGCCCCTCTCTCTTAAACCTTTGGCGGGATATCCTTGGCCAGGCCCTCGGCCGAAAAGCTTTCCCGTCCAACTCCTCCGCATAACGATGGCAGCGAAAATTTATGTGACGGAAGATCGACGCCTTGATCCCTGGCGGACGCTAGGGCGGCGTCTACTGAGCTTTTCTTCCCTCCGGCGCCAGCTTCCGCGACGGACCTTGCTCACCCAGCCAGACGATGTGTTTCTTGTCTCTTACCCCCGGAGCGGGAACACTTGGCTGCGCGTGATGCTGGGCTACTGGGCCAGCCAAAAGCCGATCGAAGATCCGATCACGTTGCAAAAGGTGACGCCGGATTTGCACCATCGCTACTTTCCGGCGCGTCCCGTGGCGGGCTTACGTGGCCACTTCATCAAATCACATTTTGCTTATCAAGCTAGCTACCCGAAGGTGATTTACATTGTGCGTGATCCCCACGATGTGCTGGCCTCTTATCATCGATATGCGTCGCGTTGGCTGGACTTTGAAGGCGACTTGCCCCGCTTTGTGGATGAGTGCCTCGCCGGGCGTATCTGGCCTTGTTCCTGGCAAGAGCACGTGGATAGCTGGTTACGCAACAGGAGGGGAGATAAGGCACCTCTTTTGCTGAAGTACGAAGAACTATCGGCAGAGCCCGTCAAAAGTTTGGAGACGATTCTCACTTACTTGAAGATACCATATCAGCGAGAGGAGGTGGAGCGAGCCGTGGCCTGGGCGACGCCAGAGCGGGTGGCGTCCTGCAGTCTCTTTCGCTATCAACTCTCGGAGGCGAAACGGCAAGGATTTGTCACGCACGCAAAACCCCAGGGCTGGGAAGAAACTCGCAGCGGTGAAGTTCGGCGCCTCATCCAAGAACGGCTTAAAACCCAACTACAGGCTTACGGATATGAGGCCAACACATGAAGAACCGCATGGGCAAACACGTGGCGTTAGTCGAGTTCAAGGAGACGGGGCATCACTTACCGTGGCAGGTGGAATTTGCGAGCCAGTTACTTGATCTGGGGCATCAGGTGACCGTCTATGGGCCTCATCCCAGGCGGGTGGAAGAACTGTTGCAGCAGTTTCAGCCGGGAGCCGCTTGGCAAGTTGCTCCGGCGCTGAGCGTCGATACAACGGCGGCCTCTCCCCAGAAGAAATGTCACCACAATTGGCAAGCACTCGCTCAAGCAATTGCCGACCAGAAGCAGGCTACTCGGGAGGAGCCGGATTTGGTGTTTTTCATGCATCTTGATTACCTGATGGCTCCGAACTTTACCGCACGCCTGCTCGATGCGATTTTTTCGTGGCCGTGGTTGGGCTTGTATTTTAGCACCTGTAAAACGACGGCTTCTCGCAAAGAGCGCTTGGCGACTTGGTTGGGTCGAGGGCGAGCAGATTTGCTGCGGAGCCCAAATTGCCAGGGCGTTGGCCTCTTGGACGAAACGCAGTGCGAACGCGTGCAGCGCCTCGTCTCAGGTAAACCGGTCGCGATATTTCCAGACTTTGTGGACGATACCCCCCGCGCAGAGGGCGAAGGGGTTTGGCACACCATCCGGCAACGTGCCGAAGGCCGAACGATCATTGGTGCGGTGGGGGCCTTAGCTCGGCGCAAGGGCATCACGCCACTGTTGCGGATGGCGTTGGCGCGTCCGCTGGAACCGTACTTTTATGCGTTTGTCGGGCAGATGAAGTGGGAATCTTTTTCAGCCGAAGAACAAGCCTTGTGGAAACAGGTGGCGGCCGATCCGCCGGAGAACTGCCTCTTGCACTTGGAATCATTGCCGAGCGAGGCAGAGTTCAACGCCGTGGTGCACAGTTTCGACGTGGTCTACGCCGCCTACCTCGATTTTGGCGGTAGCAGTAATCTTTTGGCCAAAGCCGCTCAGCAGCGTCGCCTGGTTTTGGGAGCACCAGGGGAATGTGTGGGGCAACGCATAGAGCGCTTTCATCTCGGGCTCTGTGCTGATCCGACCAAGCACGCAGCCATGGAAGAAGCGGTGCAAAAGTTGGCTGGGCGACATGCCGCCGCCATGTCGCAGCCAGACTGGGATGGTTATCTCCAAGCACACGCTAGAAGTAAAGTGGGCACCAGTTTAGAAACTTTGATCACCTGAACCGCCGCTGACTGATGCCATTGTCTACCCCATCCCAGAAGCGCACCATGGTCCGACCGGACCAAGGACAAGCAGCCGTCGATTCGCGCAGCGTGGTCATGTTTGTGATCAATCGTCTACTTCCGGTTTTCTTGGTCTACTTGGTTATCGCGCTCTATTTCTCTGAGACTTTAGTCAATGCAGGGTTAGGCAAGGGAGGCTTAGCCGGGGTGGCGGAACGCAGTCGCGTCGTCATAGCCTTTGGCATCCGGGCAATGGAGTTGGGTATGGTTGTGGCCATAGGCAGCGCCTTTGTTTTGTGCCGAGACTATCGCCAATTGCTTTTTCGTCCGGCGATATTAGCGGTGTTGGCTTTTCTCGCGCTCTACACCGTCTACGGCATCTTGCATGGCAATGAGCTGGGCTTTATCCGGAAAGAACTTCACATCTGGGGATGGTTCTTTGGCGGGATGGGGCTGTTTTCTTTGCTCCTGAAGACAGGACAGCCCAAGCTCCACTTGATTCTGTTTCTGCTGATAGCTTCCGGCGTGCTTTATTATGCGGCCATTGAGACGCAAACGGCTAAGAGCTGGCGTTTTGTGCTCGAGCAAAGTCGGCTGTGGGACCCCAGTATCTTTCGCACGAGTAACCTCATCATCACCTTGCTTGGTTTAACGATTGGCTTGTGCGCCTTGCGAACGCCCTTTCAGATCGCGGCTCTGGCGGTGGTGGTGAGTAACTACTTTTACTGCACGGTGCTGATGGGCGCGAACCGGGGGTTGACGATTGTCCTAGGTCTGTGTTTGGCGTTGGCCTCATTGGGGCTGCTCTTTCAGCGGAACGACAAAGAAATCACCACAACACTCAATCCCAAAGGGGTAACGCTGGCGGCCGTACTTGGCGTCCTGGTTCTCTTGGTCGGGTTGACCTTAAGTGGCTGGGTGTTTGCGGATTCGACAGCACTCTCCTCGCGCCTTTGGAGCAGCCAAGGGATGGGAGGCCTGGAGGATCGCGTCAACGAGCTGTCGATTTATCTGCGTGAGGAAGGATGGCTGCCCTTTCTCTGGGGAGGGGGATTGGGCGCAACGTTCGATTCTCAGCACGGCTACCGCGCGGTGTTTTTTCATTTGGGTGTCTTCACCTACCTGCTCAAATTTGGCGTGCTCCCGACACTTTTGCTGGTGCTGTTCCTGTACGTCTATGTCCCGTTGCGCTATCTCCGAGCGCTCTTGGGAGCTTCAAGCCTGTCGCCGTTCCAACGGACGGCGATGCTGATCATCTTTCCTTCTTTTCTTTGTTGGTTAGCTTCCATGACCGTGTCCGGCGGCTATAGCGAAGTCCATGCTCTTAATATGGGCTTGGTCGTAGCCGCCTACTTCCACCTTTCTCGAAACGGACTACAGGAGTTTGCCCGTTGAGTACCTCGCCAATCATTTCTGTTCACGTGCACAAGACGGCTGGCCGCTCCTTCAACCTTTTCTTGAAGGAAACCTATGGCTCTCGCCTTCACCGGGTGCATGGGGACAAGACTCTGACGGCGCCTTATCGCTTTCGCCAGCGCTTCGGACTTGCCTTGCCTAAACATGAACCCGAAGACATCAACCCCGAAACTGCCTGCATCCATGGTCACTATAAAGCGACGCGTTGGCGCTCGCAGTTTCCAGAGTCCCCTTTAGTTATTTGGCTACGCGACCCAATGCAGCGCAGTGCGTCGCATTATTACTTCTTGCGTCGCCATTCCCGCTGGTTTCGCTCCACGCCGCTCCGACTTTTGCCGGAGGAACTCGGCTTGCGTTGGTATCTGACCTCCAAACCGCATGGAGATCTGTATGCTTCCGTGTTGGATGGAATTCCGGTGCAAGACTTTGCCTTTGTGGGGTTGACCGAACAATTTTCGCGCGGCTTGCGGCTTTATCGGAAGATTTTCCAAATTGAGGGTGAGATGACCGTGCCGCAGGAAAATTTGAATCCAGATAAAGCGGGAAAGGCTTACTGCTTCTCGGCCTCTTTAGTGGAGCTGTATCAGCAACATCACCAAAGTGATCTCAAGATCTATGCACAAGCCAAGCAACGCTTCGAGCAGCTTTGCGAGCACTACCACGTTTCCTGACTCATGCCGGTACGTCCGATCTTCCTCTTTTCTTTGCCACGTTCCGGCTCCACCTTGCTGCAACGTTTGTTGGCGCGACACGAGGCGATTTCCACCGCCTCCGAGCCCTGGCTACTGCTCCCTTTGCTTCAAGCCACGTGCCCGGGGCGTCTCTACAGCCAGTACAATCACGACTTAGCAGGTACCGCCTTGGCGGAATTTATGCAGCAATTGCCTCAGGGGCGGGGGGACTACTTAGCCGCCGTGGCCAAACTGGCGACGGAGCTGTATTCCAAAGCCTCTTCCCCCGGGGCGAAGTTTTTCTTGGATAAAACGCCTCGGTATCATCTGGTAGCTCGGGAGGTTATAGAGGCATTCCCCGACGCGAAGATCATCCTGTTATGGCGCAATCCTCTAGCGGTGGTGGCCTCTCAGCTTGCAACCAATCGCGGCGGGCGCTTCTTGCCGTACACGATTAAGGTGGACCTGTACCAGGGGCTGGAGAATTTGGTCCATCTCCAGCAAGAACGGGGAGATCAGCTTCACGTATTGCGGTACGAAGACTTGGTCCGCCGTCCCGAAGAAGAGTTGAGTCGGTTGTGGCGCTACCTGGAGTTGCCTGAACTGCCGCCCGACTCCAAGGCGCTAGACGAGATCAAGCTGAGTGGCAGCTTGGGCGACCAAACTGGTGTGGAGAAATATCAACAGGTGGAGACCGCTTCCTTGGAGGCTTGGAAGGATGGCTTTGCTTCCCCGGTGCGGAAGGCTTGGGCGCGTCGCTACCTCCAATGGATCGGCGCCTCTCGTCTAGAGCAAATGGGTTACGGGTTGGAGGAGTTGACTGCGCAGGTGAAGCAAATCCCTTCCGCACTTTCCCGCCTTCCGTTGGATTGTTGGGATGTCTTGCAAGGGACGCTCCTCACCATGATCAACACGCGAGACCTGCGCGACCGGTTCCAGGATTTGAAAAAAGGCGAAAAAAGTTACATGATCCGCTGATTCCCATGCAGACGACTTGGCGGCATGTGCCGATAATCTTTGTATTCTTTAATCGCCCTGACCACACCTTGAAGGTGCTGGCGGCGATTCGCCAAGCCCGTCCGTCGAAGCTGTATCTCGTGGCGGACGGTCCCCGGGCAGACGTGGCCGAAGATGCGGCCTTGTGCGAGAAAACCCGGCGTCTTGTCCAGGAAGGGATCGATTGGCTCTGCGAAGTCGTGCCGGTTTTTTCCGACGTCAATCTGGGGAGTGGTGGGCGTTGCGCTTCGGGTTTTGATCGAGTCTTTGCCGAGGAAGAAGAAGCCATCATCCTCGAGGACGATTGCCTGCCCAACACCGATTTCTTTCCCTTCTGTTCCGAGTTGCTGGAGCGCTATCGAGATGACGAACGCGTGATGTCCATCGCGGGCACGAACGAGCAGGAGCAGTGGAAGAGTGAGCAGGCCAGCTACTTCTTTTCCATCTATGGGCGGACCTGGGGGTGGGCGACGTGGCGTCGGGCCTGGCAGCATTTTGATTTTCGCATCCCGCTTTGGGGGGACGAAGACGTTAAACGCCAGATTCGCGATTTGGTGCGCGATCCTGTTGCCGTGCGGCAATGGTCCAACGCCTTTGATCGCTGTTACGAAGAAGACGTGCGCAGTGTTTGGGATTTCCAATGGCGCTTTGCCCGATGGGTAAATTCCGGATTGACCGTAGTGCCGTCGGTCAATCTTGTTTGCAACATTGGCTCGGGCGAAAGCTCAACACACACCGAACGGGACAAAAGCATGGCCACGCATGCGTTGGGGTTTCCTCTGCGGCATCCCCCGGCCGTGATGCCCGATGGCGAGTATGACCGTTTGTGGATGCCAACCACGCATCCCTTGCCACCGTTGTGGAAGCGGCTCATCCCTCAACTGATCAAAGATCGCCTCAAGCGCATGCTGGGGCGAAAAGTCGTGCGGAGTTACATGCGCGGATGAAGTTGCTTGTCGTCACTCCTACGTTGGGACGCTCGCCTTACTTGGATGCAACGCGAGAAAGTGTTCGCGCCACGGCTGCCCAGGTGGAGCTTCAGCATGTCCTCGTCTGTCCGTCAGGCGACGTCCCCAAGCTAGCTCAAGCTTATCCGGATTGCACGGTGATCGCCGACGGTGGACCGGAGGAAGGCATGTATGGGGCGATCAATCGCGGCTGGCGTCATGGCCAGGATTGGGATTGGTTTACTTACATCAATGATGATGATGTCCTTGGATCTGGTTTTGCTCCCATGGCGGCGGAGCACATAGCTTGGGGGCAAAAGACTTGCGTGGCCTATGGCAACATTTGCAATCTTGACACGCAAGGGCGCTCCTTAGGGCGACAAACGGTGGAAAAAAATTCGGCTTGGTTTCTCCCTCTGATGAGGAAGGGCATTAGTGTCTTTTCCCAACAAGGTACGTTGTGCAGTCGCCAAGTGGTGGAGCAACTCAACGGCTTTGACGCCAGTTATCGGCTGGCGGGGGACTTGGATTTTTGGATTCGTGCCTGGATGGCAGGGGTTCAATTTCGCCACTATCAGATGGAGGTCGGAGGCTTCCGCATCCAGCCGGGGCAAATCTCGGGCGATCGTGAGTTAGGGCTGCGCGAGCGGGAACGCAGTATTCTCGCCGCTGGCTTGCCTGATGTTCCAGCCTGGAAACAGCAAGCTGCTACTTGGCGTTTCCGGCTCTGTAACGGTCTGCGCTACGTCGAGCGGTTGCGCTCCGCTGGTTGGAAAACCAGCGCCCAGCTAATCGGCCAGCAAGAGAAACAAGGGTCGCCCTCGTGAAAGTTTTGGTTACCTTTCCGGGCCAATTCGCCCAAACCCCAGATGGACGAGGCTGGAGCTTGTTGCCGCCCTATGCTTACGAATTTTGGACTCGCTACCTTCGTGTTTTTGCGGAAGTGCGTATCATCGCTCGGACGATGCGGGTCGACGAGCCGCCACCACATGCCGTCTTAGCAACTGGGGAGCACGTCTCGCTGGCCCCAGTTCCGTTTTATCAGGGACCAACTCAGTATGCTCGCCAAGTCTTTCACCTTCGCCGTGCGGTTCGTAAGGTGTTGCAGGAGCCGGGAGCGGTGATTTTGCGCCTGCCATGCCCGCTGGGCTCGCTTGTCTGGCAACAACTTCGGAGCCGGCCCTACGGGGTAGAGGTAATTGGCGATCCGTTTGACAACTTGGCGCCTGGAGTGGTCAAGCATCCGGCTCGACCGGTCTTGCGTTGGTTGCTGACTCATCGTCTCCGACGAGAGTGTGCCCAAGCCAGTACTTCGGCCTATGTGAGTCAGACTGCTTTACAGGAACGCTACCCACCTGCATCAGGAACTTTTACCACGCATTACTCCAGCATCGATTTGGCGGAAGAGGATTTTTCTGCGACCTCCAGCCAATTTAGCCAAGCGCCAGAAAAGCCGGTGCTCGTGTCCGTGGGCCAGTTTTCGAACTTAAACAAAGGGCAAGATACCTTGGTGCGGGCTGCGGCTCAGTTGCGCGAGCAGGGAAAAGTGTTTCGCCTGCGCTTCATTGGCGACGGGAAATATCGTGCGCAGGTAGAGACTCTGGTACAAGAGCTGGGGGTGGAGCACGACGTCGAGTTTCTGGGCTATCGGAACAAAGCGGAGATTCTGGCCGAGCTGGATCAGGCGGATCTCTTTGTGTTGCCTTCGCGGCAAGAAGGCGTTCCGCGTGCGGTGATTGAAGCCATGGCGCGAGGTTTACCCTGTGTGGCTTCGACTGTCGGAGGGACTGGGGAACTGCTGCCGGCGGACGAATTGGTGCCGCCCAACCAACCGAAAGCGTTGGCTCAACTCTTGTTTTCTGTCTTGGGTGATGCGCCTCGGTTGACGGCCATGGCGGAGCGTAATCGGCAGCGGGCCTGGGACTACCGCAGCTCGGCGCTTCAGGTGCGTCGCTTGGAGCATTACCGTGCCTTGTTAGCGGTCACTTCAAAAGGCGATAGGGAGCTTTCAGCATGAGCACCTCGGAGAAGAAGCGGCGTGTTCGTGTGCTGATGATTTCTGAGCCAGGCCGGGCCGGAGTTAAACGGCATGTCGTGGATTTGCTCATGCATCTAGACCTGGAGCAATTTGAGGTGCTCTATGTCTACTCTCTCGTTCGCTCGGATGCTTGCTACCGCGAGGAAATTCAGGCGATTACCAATCGTGGAATCCGTTGTGTAGAGGTTCCACTTGATTGCCAGCCCCAGCCCTGGCGCGATGGGAAAGCCCTGCTTAAACTAGTCGGTCTAGTGCGATCCTTCCGCCCGGATATCATCCACGGACACAGTGCCAAGGCTGGCTTGCTGGCCCGGGTGGTTTCGTTGGTGGGGACACCACGGCCCAGGGTGATTTACACGCCCAACTGTCTGCCTTGTGACCGCTCGGCGTTTTATCATCGCCTGGAGCAGGCAGCCGGTTGGTTGACCGATACCATGGTGGCAGTGTCACCGAGTGAGCGAGAAGACTTCCTTCGATGGAGAGTGGTGGGGCTAGAGAAAATCGCCTGCATCCCTCTGGCCATTGAGGCAGAGAAGATTGCCGAACAGCGGGCTCCATCACCTGAAGGGGAGTGGGTTGTTTCGGCATGTGGTAGGATCGCACCGGGCAAGAACGCACTCTTCTTTTTCCAGTGCGGCCAGCTCCTCCTGGAGCGAGATCACCGGGTGAAGGTGAAGTGGGTGGGTGACTTTGATTCGGGGCCGGATCGAACCGGGGTGCGAGATTTTTTGGAAAAGATGCGCCATCGTGATCGCGTGGAGATCACTGGGTGGACGGATGAGCCCATTCCGCAACTCGCGGCAAGTTCGGTCTTCTGTATGTTCTCGCAGTCGGAATCATTTGGCTACGTGACGGCGGACGCCATGGCTCTAGGAATACCTGTTGTGGCGCTGGACTGTACCGGGACGCGTGATTTGGTGCTGCCGGGCCGCACAGGCTATCTGGTGGAGCCTGATCCAGAAGCTGCAGCAGACGCTATTTGGCAATTGCTTCAGGCTCCAGAGCAGGCGAAGGAGGTTCGGGAGCAGGCTTATGCGTACATTAGGGAAAAATTTTGTCTCTCCAAGATGTTGCATCCCACGGAATTGCTGTATAAGGGGGATTGCTCGGGTCTTTTAGACTTTAGGTAGTCAAAAGTAGTTTGGGCATTCTCTTTGCTTCCTAATCCACTCAGATGAAACTCTTCGGTACGATCATTCTCAGCTTTTTGTGCTCTGGCTTCGCCGGCAGCACCTGGGCAGTTGACGATGTATCAGTCGAGTCGAGTTCAGACGACGCGGTGCAAATGGCAACGCAAGATCTTGAGGAAGAGTACCTTGAGAATGAGTTGCTGAACGTAGAAACCGCCAGCCTGGAGCCGTTGGGAAATTCTCTGGGCTATGCTCGTCCCATGTTCTTGGAGCTTCCCAGCTTGGGTGCTACGCAGTTCGAGGAGGGTAATTTCCGGACTTTTGAGGGGCAGGCCACCCACGAATTGGGCTTTGGTGGGCTGCGGTACGATCTGGGCCTGGATGTGGCCAGTTATTACGACGACAACATCAATATCTCCAACGTGAATCGGCTGGAGGATTTTGTTTTTGAGATCGCGCCGCGCTTCGAAGTTACCACGGCACAGTATGAGGAAGGCTTCCGCGGCCTCTCCTTGATCTACCAGCCTACCTACAATGCCTACGTCGACAACAGCGACAAAAACGGCCTCGATCAGTTTGTCTTTCTCCAGGGCTATCATAATTGGGGTAAGCTGACCGTGGGCTTACAGCAGAAGTACAATCACCTGACTGGCACGGTGCTTGATTTCGGGAATTTTGTTGACCGCGACATCTATACGACTCGCCTCATGTCCCTGTATGAGATCACCGGCAAGTTGTCCGCAGAACTCAATCTGGGGCAAAAAGTTCGAGTGTACGACAGTTCCAGTGGTGTGGATTCCTACCTTTGGAACGTGCAGGCCTGGCTCAACTACGAGCTAACTCCCAAGGTGTCTCTTGGCGTGGGGCCGAATTTTGGTTGGTTGGATGTAGTGGGCAGCCCGAATCAAACATTCCAGCAGTTCTTGACGCGGGTCATCTACGAAGCAACCGGCAAGTTGACGCTGACGAATGTCCTGGGCGCCGAGTACCGGCAATTTCAGTCCGGAGGCGTAGGCGACCGATGGGCGCCGATTCTGGAGTTTGGTGGGATTTATGCCGCGACGGAAAAACTCGAGTTCCAACTGCGGGCTTTTTCTGGTGTGCAGAACTCTGGTGCCCTGCGCGGACGCAATTACGAACTTTCCGGCTTTCAGCTTGGCGGGCAGCATGAGATTACGAAGTACCTTTTTGCCAGCCTGAACGGCGGCTATGAGGTGGCGGATTTTTACTCGACCGTTCCGACGATTGCTAATAACCGGACGGACGATTACTTCTACATCCAGCCCTCCTTGATCTACCGCTCCAAGCACCTTCAGGTAAAAGTCTTTTACCGCTATCGTGATAACCAATCGACTCGCACGGCTCGTACCTTCACGAACAATCAGGCCGGTGTCGAAGTCGGCCTAGATTTTTAATCGTCTTTCTGCGGCTCTTTTATTTGGAACCGTGGTTTGAGAAGCGTGCAAACCATGATGTAAGCATCGAACCAAAGGTTCCAGTGTTCGAGGTAATCCAGGTCGTAGCGGATGCGAGACTCCAGGCAGCTATCCCCGCGGTATCCGTTGATGGCGGCCCAGCCGGTTAAGCCGGGTTTGACGCAATGCCGAATGTTGTAGAAGGGGATGTATTGGCTTAACTGGTCCACATTGTGGGGGCGTTCAGGCCGTGGGCCGACTAGGCTCATGTCGCCCAGCAGGATATTCCAAAACTGGGGGAGTTCGTCCAGGTTATAGCTGCGCATGAAGCGCCCAATATGGAGAACGCGTGGGTCGTCTTCCGGCAGACCAACGGCATATTTGGGGTCGGGGACGACATCGGGCCGCATGCTCCGGAATTTATAGATGCGGAAAGGCTCACCGTTTAAGCCAATGCGTGTTTGAGAGTAAAAGATGGCTCCTTTGGATTCTCTTTTGATCAGGATGGCTAAAATAGGCGTCAATAGGACCATGAGGCAGAGGCCAATGATTCCGCCGAGGATATCGACACTGCGTTTCAGGATTCGGTTCATGGGGCGTTCGAGCGGTAATTGGTGCGCACCCAGGACGGTGACACCGCGGATCGATTCGATCTCCAGCGTCGAGAGTAGGACCTGGAACTGTGAGGCGACTACTTTGAAGTTTACGTAATGACGGCCACAAAGGTTGGAAAGATCTCCGACTTTTTCTGGCGCTAGGTTGGAGTCGCATAAGAGGACGGTTTCGAAATCACCCTGCTCAAGAAGCGAGGAAATGCGTTCGTAGTTGCCGAGGACTTCGAGGTCGTCGGGAAGATTCTCGTTGCTTTTGGGGTCAGGTAACAAGCATCCGTTGATGTGATAGTGCGGGAACGGACTTCGTTTTAGGCCCTCATAAAGTTGGTTGATCTCGGTTGACCAACCCACGACAAGAACCCGTTCGATAAACCAAGGTGAGGCAGAGCTACGGCGCATCCAGTGGTAAAGGGCAAATCTCCAAATCAGCAAGGCTGCCATGGTCAGGATTAACGAAAAGAAGACGAAGACACGCGAGATGGTCGGGCTTAGAGCGAGGAGCATGCAGAGTCCCATGTAGAAAATAGACCAGTAGCTAACCGCCTTCATGATGCGAATGGCGAGTTGTCGGAAGCGGAGCATCCGGCTCATGTCGTAGACACCCATTAAATCGAGAAAGAGTACGAGCGACATCACCATCAAAAGGAGGTGAATGTTATACTGGCTGAGGTGGCGGATATGCCCCTCTGTCAAATAAGGCGTAATGGGCGAATGGAAGCGCAGGAAGAAAGCCGCCAATAAACAAAGGAGAGTGACGAAAATATCGCCGACGATGGAGATGGTCCCCAAACGGCGGCGCCAAGACCTGGCTCGCGTGACATTCATTAGATGGTCTTGCTCATCAGAAAGAGCCGCGGGCAGGCACTTGTTAAGCTAAAGAAGGAGTCATTTGCTGAGTGAAAGACCTGGGATAACGTGGTGGGGAAACCACCTAGCATCCCAGGAATCAATCAACCAATAGGTTAAGCCAATGAGCGCCTGAAATGAAAGCCTAACAAACTACCAAACCGTAAGGAAGTGAGTTGGCTATATCTCTCGCTTCCTGAGATTGACGCTCGGTTTTAACGCCTCGCTTCCGCCTGGGAACGATCATAAATCGGAGCCCAGCGCTCTTCGATTTTCTCCCAGTTGAAGTCCTTGGGCGAGGTGGCCGTGATGGCTTTCAAGCGCTTTCCTTCGGCGTTGAGTTTAACCAACTCGACCTTCCCCGACGTGATGCTGACTTGCCATTGGTCCGCGGCGGGCGGTTGCCAGGAGACGAGGATGTCTTGCTGTTTCGTCCCTTTGCGATCAACGATCAGCAAGCCACCGGAATTCAGCTCCAGCGCCAGCCAGGCTTCCGCTGCGGCTTGGGCGGAGGGATCGGGCTGAGCTTCTGCTTCACCGTCAGCTTCTTCCACGGGTTGAGCGATAAAAGGTTGAACCCGGGGCGTGGACGTTGGGGCCGGAACAATGACCGTGACGAGAAGTTGCTTGCCTTGTGACTTCCAGTCGACGTGGAGATCCGGCGCGGCGGCAAAGTCATAGGCTTTGGGAGCGCGGTCTTTGGAGACCCAGCCCATGATGGAATCCGGCTCATGGACGCCATGGTGAACCTTATAGGTGAGGGGGACGGCTGGCTCCGCGATTTGCCAAAGGCTGACGGAAGCCCCCTTGGGCTTCTGCGCCTGGATCTGGCCCTCGCCTGGTTTGGCCTGGATGCCATCGGGGAGAAATTCTGGAGCAAAGTTCCAGGTTTGGGTGAAGTTATAGACCTGGGGACTCTCCACCTCATCCAGCACGACCCAGACTTGAGGCTGCTTCAGGAAAATGACTCGGCGGGTGTGCTTCACGTTTTGGATGTGCGGCTTCTTCTCCCGCATCTGGTCGCGCTTGGTCGCGGCGCCGTCGGTGCGGAAGTTCCAGCCGCCATAAGGGCCGTCGTAGACGCCTTCCATGTAGTCAATCTCATCCGAGCTGTGCCAACGCGCCTTGATCGGAGCTTGGTAACTAAGTGGTTTTTCCCGGCTTTGGGTCAGCTGCGAGTAACCGTTCACCGAGATGGAATTCTGCGAATAGGTTGCCTGAAAATACGCGTTGTAATTGCCTTGGTTGGAGTATTGCTGGGCACCGGAATTGACCAGTAACTCTTCGCCGTAGGCCGCGATATCCAGCCGGAGAGCGCTTTCCCGATGGTGCCCAATCCCGGGGCGCGAGTTTTGGAATAGTCCATAGGCATCTTTCTTGCCCCAGCCATTACGCAGGGCGGCATACCCGCTCCAGGGGAAGTAGATGGAGGTAAAGCCGACCTTCGAGTCATTCCCCCCAAACGCCGCTTTAAGTGCCTGGGAGATAGGGAACTCCTTGATGTCCTTGGGCCATGGATCGAACGGCTCGTAGGGATTGTTCTTTCCGATCGTCGGGGGGGTGCCATCGGGACGCAAGATCGCTTCCAGTAAGGCAAAGCGGTACGTGGCGGCGCGTTCCAGCATCTCCCGTTCTTTGGGTTTAAACTGCCAGGCTTTGGGCAAGTTCGCATTGGCACTGAGGAAGCCGACGACTTCTCGTGGTAAGGCTTTGTTGTAGTTAAGAGACTGCTCCATACTGCCGCCATCGGGCAGCATTTCCACTTCGGCCATCTCTTGGACAAACTTGCGGGACACTTTGATGGCGGATTCCATGCCGCGGAACCATTGCATGGTGGCTCCGGCGCGCATCAACCCCAAGGCAAGGAGGCGCCGTTGGTTCGGTACGCCACGCGGATTGGAGAGAATCTTTTCGGAGAGAGGAATTTCTTCCGCCGCCATCCAGACCAACACCGCGGCTAAATCGCGAGCAGAAATCTTGGGCCGCTCGGCCGCCGGTAAGTTGGCCGCCACGTGGGGCAGCCAGGCAAAGAAGTTCTCCAAACGCCAACCGAAGTAGAGCGGTGCTGCGCGGGCCCAGCGGATACTATCTTTCGGCACCAGAGCCATTTTCTTTTTGTCCCGGATGAGTTCGGCGTATTGCTTGGGCCAGCGTTGGGCCAGGTCCGCCCAGTACCCGATCCAGAGCTGGGCATCCTTCTTGGGGCCGCCTTGGGCCAGGGAGTCGGCCAGCGCATTGGCCCAATGCATACTGGGCAAGTCGCGCAGGAGGGTGTGATAGCCACTGGTGGGGACCTTGCTCCATTCGATTTCACCAGGGGCGCCAATCTGTTCCTCAATGATGTCAGATTCTCCGTAAACGAGGGTCTTGATCCGGCCTTTTCGCACCAGCGCCGCCGTCGTAGGGCTATAGAGCCATTGGCTTGGCGTGTGGGGCGGGTTCACCTTTGCGGAGAACTGGAGAAAGGCGTCGCGAAAGCGATCCAGTGCGGTCTGGAAGCGGCCCTCATCGAGGGCCTGACGCATGCCTTTAAGTACAGGGACGTTCGGCTCCAAAACTGATTCCAACTGCCGAGCGAGAATGACCGTGTTGGGATCAAGTTCCTTTTTTTCTGCCAAAGAGTTCGTAGGAAGCGCGAAGCCATAGCCTTGGTCGCGGAAATAAAGGCCGCGGTAACGACTGCGCGAGGTTTGAATCTGGAGAACCACCTTGTCCCCTTTTTCCAATTCGACGATGCGACCGGTCATCTCCGTTTCAAAGGGCACCGCTTCGTAGTGTTCCGATTTTTCCGGCATTTCCAGCCTCGCAACGCTGAGCCATGATTCCGTATTACGCGTGAGTTTAATCAGGTTGGCCGCGCCATCGCGGATTCCCGGGCCGGGCCAGTGGCGCCATTGCAGTTCTCCGAGAACTTCGTAGTCACCTTTCTTTGGCGCGGTAAAGACGATCAGCAAAGAGCCGATTTCAAAGGGAGACTTCTCCAGCCCGTCTTTCCAGTTCCAATAGGCTACCACTTCGTTGGGCTCGATCATGAAGTCGTGAATTTTGAAGTAGCGGTCCTCTCCCTGGCCGGTGAGAAGTTCTTGGAATCGCAGGCTTTTCGCAAAAGGGATTGGGACCCAACTCGCGGTGTCTTTAACTTTTTGCCCGGCGGGCAGGATCCAATAGCTCCAGGTTGGGGCGGTTGGATCGTAGATGGAGCCGTGTTGGTTGCTTCCCGGATCGATGACAGCGTTTGCCGTCATGTCGGCTTCTCGCAAGTAGGTTTGAGCTGCAAGAGAGGAAAGTGATGCAACCCCGATCAAGATCGCTAGGAAGCTGCCAGAGAGCGGCGAGAGGCAGGTTTTCAGGCTCATGAGATAAAAAAGAGGTTATCACAATCTTTGTCGCTTGAAGTTGAATATTACATTTAAACTTTCTTGTCCTTAAAAGTAAGCCTGTTAATTTAAAGAGATGTCTGAAAAGCTGACTTATAGCCGGATCGCTGGCGTTGCTGGGGTTTCGATCATGTCGGTCTCCAATGTGTTGCGCCACCCAGAGCAAGTTCGCCAGGAGACGCTGGAGAAAGTCCATCGTGCGATTCGGCAACTTGGTGGTGCGCTACCGGAGCTTTCTCCCGTCACCAGTGGCGGGAAGCGGCAGGTGGTCACCCATCGCCCGCATCGACGGTTACGCTTTATCTCAGCGGGTATGTCTCGAGCGGTGCAAGAAGCTCCGATTTATCATCGCCTTTTTCAGACCCTTATTCTTGTTGCGGCCGAGTTAGATTTTGATCTGAGTTTCACCAATTTGGCCAAACCCGTTGAGTTGCGAGATTCACGGTTTTGCGACAACACTGATGCCATTCTGCTGATGGGAGACTGGTCTGAGGTTAAAGATCTACCTGCGGTTCCCGTGATTTCTTTGATGAGTAGTCGAGTGAGTTTTGCCCACGACCACGTTGGCTATAACCGGCTGGCGGTAGGGGAGTTAGCGGCGGATTATCTCATTGCACAAGGATGTCGGCATGTGGCTTTCTTCGGGCCTGATGATCAAGGTCGGCATCAATCTTTCTCCCAACGCATTCGCAGAGAAAAAGGCATCAAGCAGAAGAAAGTGATTATTCCAGGGCCTTACAAAATCAGCCAGGGCAGTCAGCGAATCAATCTGCCTCGGATTGCGGAAGCGGTGAAGAAGTTACAAGCTTCTGGCTATCCTTTGGATGGTGTCTTTGCTCATTCCGACCAAATGAACATCGCCTTGCGCGATGCTTTAAGGGAGGTCGGAATTGCGTTGGATTCCAGCCGCATGGTGGGTTGTAATAATGATCAACAATGGATGGACCTGTGGGGCACGCGTTCCGTTTCAGTCGAGCTTGGTGTGCGAGAAATGGGACGGCTGGCGGTGACACGTGCGGTCG
>CAWUJC010000003.1:0-18440 GCA_963922355.1 uncultured bacterium
GGATGCAGGCTTCCCAGCGCACGCTGCCGGTCACCTGGCGCAGAAGCGTGTCGCGAATCTGCTCCGCCGCGACCTCGCCTCCGAGGACGTTCGACATGACCGGAACGGAGGGCGCACTGATCTCGGCTTTCTCCAGGTAGGGAGCCAAGCCGTCTTGAGCCGACTGCATCAGGCGGGAATGATACGCCCCCGCCACCTTGAGCGGGATGGCGCGTTTGATGCCCGCTGCCTTGGCGGCTTCCACCACTTTGGGCATGTTGGCTTGAGCGCCAGAGAGCACAATCTGCCCCGGGGCATTAAAGTTGGCGGCATCGACATCGGCTTCCTGGGCAATGGCGACTGCCTGTTCTTCGTTCGCGCCGATCAGCGCGACCATACCGCCTTCGGTGGCTTCCACCGCTTCCTGCATCAGGCGACCGCGCTCGTACACTAGGCGCAAGCCCGTGGCAAAATCGAAGCTCCCCGCCGCGGTGTGGGCAGTGAATTCCCCCAACGAGAGGCCAGCCGCCGCGTCGAAAGCAAAGCCGGGGACACGTTCCCGACAAAGATGCAGCAACGCGTAACCGTGCAGATACAACGCTGGCTGGCAGTAAGCCGTTTTCGTCAGCTCGTCTTCTGGCCCCTCAAAACAGACCTTGGAGAGCGGAATCCCGAGCTCCGCATCAGCTTTTTCAAATAGTTCTGCGACAGCAGGTTCAGCATCGGCGAGGTCCTTGCCCATGCCCACGACCTGGGCGCCTTGCCCGGCAAAAAGTACGGCTTGTTTCATAAATCAGATTAACTCGTGTGGCTCCATTCCCGGATGGCGGCGGCGGTCGTCCGCGAAAGCCACTGACGGGGGGCAGCCAGGGCCGTTTCCACATCAGGGGAACCCGGCGAGCCATCGACGATCCCGCGCGCGGCGTTAAATGGCAAGCGTTTTCGCGAGAGCATTACCTTCCCGGCCACGGCCCAACACGGCTTCCCCAAACGATGAGATAACGCAGCCAATTGCACCGGAGCTTTCCCGCCAAGAGAGGTCGCGTCCAAGGCCCCTTCTCCGGTGATGACAACATCGTGCTGGCGGATGAGCTTCTCCAACTTGACCGCGCGGCTCACGATGGCAAAGCCCGGCTCCGGCGTTGCGCCCAGGAAGGCCATCAGACCGTAGCCACAGCCTCCAGCCGCACCGGCCCCGGGCCGTAGATAGGGCGAATGGCCAGCGAATTGGAGATAGACCTGGGAAAGATGCCGCAGGTTGGCATCGAGCCGTTCGATTTGCTTCGGCGTCGCGCCCTTCTGCCCCGCAAAGACATGGGCCGCGCCCCTCTTGCCAAAGAGCGGGTTGGTCACGTCCACCGCCACCGTCACGTTCAAGCGTGGGCGTTTTTCCTCCGGCGGGAGGATTGTGGCCAACTTGGCCAAGCCAGCACCGGTCAACGGAATAGGCCGGCCTTTGCCGTCCAGAAAGCGCCAGCCCAAGCCGGCAGCCAGACCAATGCCGCCTTCCGTCGTCGCACTCCCGCCTAAGCCAATGATGAGCTTGCGGTACCCCGCTTCCACGGCGTGACGGATTAAACGCCCCGTGCCTTCGTTACTGGTGTGCAACGGATTGCGCTGTTTGGCAGGCACATCCGCTAAGGCATTGGCTTCGGTAAGACCTATCACCGCCGTCTTGCCGTCACCTAAAATGCCGTAGCAAGCGCGTGTGGGTCGGCCGATGGCATCGACCGTTTGCACCCGGCGTTTCTTGCCACCAGTGGCCTGGACGAGGCAATCGACAAAGCCCTCACCGCCATCGCTGAGCGGACAAAGCGTCGTTTCCCATGTTGGTTGAGCCCGTCGTACGCCGGCCCTGATGGCCGAAGCGACCTGTGCCGCAGTGAGCGTGCCCTTGAATTTATCCGGGGCAATGAGCACGCGTTGCTTCTTCATGTCTTCTTCTTCGACTTGGGTTTGGAATCGAGGGGAAAGCTGGGGCAGAGGTTCTGCAGTTCACAACTGTGGCAGTCCGGATTCTGTGCCTTGCAGCGGCGGCGACCGTGGAAGATCAACCAATGCGAGAACATTGTCCAGTGCTCGCGCGGAATTAACTGCATCAGCACTTTCTCGATTTTGACCGGGTCTTTGTGCCGGGTCAGCCCGAGGCGCTGAGAGAGCCGGGAAACGTGGGTATCGACCACCACCCCCTCGTTGATGTTGAAGGCGTTCCCGAGAACCACATTCGCCGTTTTACGCCCGACCCCGGCCAAAGCATGTAGCTCCGGCATCGTCTGCGGAACTTCCCCACCATGTTGGGTGACCAGAGCTTCCGCCGCCGCCTTGATGTTCTTGGCCTTGTTGCGGAAGAGGCCGATGCGGCGGATGTCGTGCTGCAACTCCTCCAGCGGAGCCTCCGCGTAATCTTGCGCCGATTGGTACTTCTGGAACAGCTGCTCGGTGACGATGTTCACTTGGACGTCGGTACACTGGGCGGAGAGCACCGTCGCGACCAACAACTCGAGCGGATTGCGAAAGTTAAGCTCGCAGTGCGCGTCCGGGTAGACCTCCGGCAAACGGCGACACAATTCGAGAGCGCGGGCGGTGCGTTCCATGAAGGAGTTACTTCTCCGGCTGGACGCCCTGGTACTCGGTCTCGATCTTCTTGTTCACGCGTTCCAGCGCCTTGGCCCGGCCAGCTTCTTCGTACATCTTTTTGGCCTTGTCCAGCGCCTTGCGGCCCAGCGGCGGATCGCTCAAACCAATGATGACTTCCGCCCGCTCGTAGCAAGCGGCGGCGTTGAGTTTGCTCGGGTCTTTCGGATCGGGAACCATCATGTTCTCCTTGGCCAGGAGATCCCCCAAGGCAATGAGTGCGCGGGCTTTGATTTCCCCTGAGTTGGTCTGGCTGCGAGCGGTCGTGCCGAGGATTTTCTTGGCGGTGGTGGAATCGCCCTGCGCGGCCGCAATCTTACCCAACATGATCATGGCCAACCCACGATTGGGGTACCAGCCGAAGTCCTTCGTGTTGAATTTCTCGAGATTCTCTTTGGCCTTGGCGTAGTCCTTCTTCTCAAAGTAGGCGGAACCCAAACCGTAGTAGACTTCAGCCAACGCACGGACATCGCGCGGATCGGAGCGTTCCTCCAAGGCTTGGAAAGTCGCAATCGCTTCGTCCGGCTTGTTGTTCTTGAGGAGCAAATCACCAAAGCGACGCGTGTCCTCCGTGCCCAGATTCACTCCAGGATTATTCTTCATCACTTCCTGGTACATGATGAGCGCGTCCGGATAATCGCCTTGCTCTTACGGCCAAGCGGCCTTGGCCAGCTCAACCTGCGCCTTGGCGTTCGGGTCTTTCATCAGGGCGGCCATTTCGTCGAAGTAGCGCTGCAGCCCCGCGTCATCGATCAGGTCAAACTTGCGGCGCAGCTTGGCGATCTGGTACAGCCCGGTGATCGCCGAACTAAGCTGCTTGGATTCCGGGTGCTTGATGCCGACGTCCTGGAAGGACGCCTCGGATTCCTTCAGGTAGTCGTCGAACTGCTTCTTTTGTTCGTCGGTGAAGCGGGGGTAGTTGCCCATCTCCTGGGCCGCGCGGTACATCATATCGCCCAACATGGTGCGGGCATAGGCGGACTGGTCGGGGTTATCCAGCTTGGTGATGGCTTCGTACTGCTTCTTTGCTTCGACGTAATCTTTCTTCTTTTTGTAGTAATCCGCCAAGACGCGGCGGCCTTTGATCGCTTGTGTGCTTTCAGGGAATTTGGCGAAGACGATTTCGTAGCTCTCCTTCATCTTCTCCGGCTGCTTCATGCCGTAGATCGTGGCCGCCATGTAATCGAGGGCAAAGGGTGCGATCTGAGAATCCGGAAAATCATTGGCGAGTTTTTCCACCGTGGCGACGGCTTCGTCCGGCTTTTTGGAACGATGCTGTGACAACGCGATGTAGTACATGGCGTTGGGTGCCACTTGGGCCTTCGGGTACTTCTTCAGAAAGTCCTGAAGAGCAGCAATGGCCTCATCGTACTTGCCGGCGGAGAGATACGAGAACCCAAGGCGCTCGCCGGAAGACTCGTGGAAGGTCTCCCCTTCCTTGTTGTCGAGCACGCGTTGGAAGGCTTCCGCCGCTTTGACGTAATCCTTCTTGTCGACGTAAGCCATACCGATGGTGAAATCGGCCTGAGCACCAATCGCGGTGCCCTTGTTTTCCTGGGAGAGTTTCTCCAGCACGGCGGCGGCTTCATCACCTTTACCCAAGGCCACCAAGGCAGCGGATTTACCCAACGCGGCTTGAATGGCGTAGGTGCCCTTCGGGTAGTCCTTAAGGCTTTGGTCATATTGCTTGATCGCCTCGTTGAACTTGCCGTCATCAAACAAAGCCCGGCCAATGAGGAAACTGATGCTTTCTGCCGCCTTATCGCCCGGATACTTCTTCAGGAAGTCCCGTAGCCCCGCATCGGCTTCCTTCACTTTGCCCTGCAGCGCGAGGGACAGAATGGTCTGGATCATGACGCTCTTCTTCAGATCACCTTCGGCAAAAGGTTCGATCCGGCGGAAGAGCATGCGAGCCTCATCAAACTGCCCCATTTGTCGATAAGACTGCCCCATCTGGTTGTAGGCGCGCAGCGCTGGGTCCGGGCCATTTTTCAGCGCATCCAGGCGGCTAAGCAGACGGGAACGGCGCTCCTGGATTTCTTCCTGCGCAGCTTTGTTGTTCGAGAGAGCCGCGCGACGGTTTTCCTGCTCCAACTGGTCGATCGCTTTCTGTACCACCGGCACCATTTCGTCCCGGCTACGAATCTTGCGGTACTCTTCCAAAACCTGGGGTAACGCCTTCTTGTCGTTGGTTCGGTTGGCGTGCGTGAAGAGGAGGTTCGCCTTGCTGAACTGGGCTTGGTTGGAGACCACTTCGCTCTTCTCCGGGGTGATCTGTTCGTAGACTTCAGCCGCCTTCTTGACCACCGGCAGGGCCTGCTTAAGCGTCTCTTCTTTGCCCATCAGCTCTTGCGCCTGCCCGGAGTACGAGAGCCCAAGGCGGTAGATGTACTCGGCGTGGCTGGGGCTGCTGCGGTAGTCATTGACCATTTTCTGGAGATCAGCTTGCGCTTTGGCCCAAGCCCCCATGCTGTAATAGGCCAGTCCGCGGTAGAAAAGCGCCTCCTGCTTGTTCTTACCCTCGCCCTTGAGGTATTTGCTAAAGCCTTCGGCGGCATCCTTAAAGAGCTTGTGGGCTTGTGTTTCCTTGATGTCCGGCTGCGAAGCGGCAAAGAACTGCGCGAGTGGCAGGTAGTACTGAGCATCCGCTGCGACTTGCTTGGAACGGCCCGTCTCAAAAAGCGGTTGAAAGGCTTCAATCGATTTCTTGTAGTCCCCGGCGTAGAGATAAGCACGACCGAGCGAAAGCTGGACGCTGTCCCGTAAGGTGAAGGACGGGTAATCCTTGAGTATCTTGCTGTAGATCTCTGCTGCCTTCTCATACTGGCCGGCGGAAATCTGCTGATCCCCCTGTTTAAGTAACTCATCGGCCGGTCCGGCCCAAAGGTTCGGCGCCAAACCGGCGCTGATGATGACGATTAAAGCGATACGAAGTGCTTTCACAGCGAATATCTTGACAGCATTTTTACTGATTTCGAGTAGAACCTCTCCTTATTTTTCCGGGAAAAGTCCAAAGATGGGCAAATTTCATCAAGGGGCGGCAGATTCCGCCGGAACTTGCGCCGACGCGACGCCCAATTTCTGCCCTAAAGTTTGGACGACGGCCACCGGCTTAATGTCACCACTCTCGATCACCTGAGTAAAAAGCTGGAAGACCACCTCAGGGGCATCGGCCGGTAAGGCGAGCCGCGGCGGTAGAACCGCGTTCTCCAGTTGCTCGTAAAAGAGGGCAAACGGCGTGCCCTCGACCGATTCGGAGAGCCGGGCCGGCAACCAACCCAAGCGCTGGCTTTCGCTCGCCAAGAGCAACGCCAACTCCGCCGCTTCGCGAGCCTTGGCGCTGTCCGCTTTTACGCCCCAACCTTCCACCTGCAAGGGCGTTGCGTGGCGATCTTCCTTCGGCATCATCGTCACCCCCCAGGGAAATTCCGCCTTGGTCAGTGCCGGAAGCAAATCCGTCCCGGCAATCGAGAGCGCGCTTTCCCCGCGCAAAAAGTAACGGCCCACGCCGGTTTCCTGCGGCGGTGCGACGATCGCGTAGCGGTAGTAAAAATCCAAGAGAAAGGCGAGCGCCTTCACCGGCGGAGCCTCCGCTTCCGCGTCTGCGACGAGCCATTGGCGCTCGGCGTACACGGGAGCGCCAAACTGCACCGCGAGGGCGTTCCAGTAGTCCAGACTCAGGGGCATCTCCAGGCCGTACGAGGTGACCTCTCCCTCCTCCCCCTTGCGGTACAAGCTCTTGGCAATGCCCGTGAGGATCGACCAGGTCCAGTGATCCCCGGGATAGGCCATGCCTTTGCCGTCAAGCATCTGCTTGTTGTAATAAAGCACCAGGATGGAGAAGTCCGACGGGTAGGCCGCGACGGAGCCCTCGCGCTCGGGATAAGCCATCGCGCTGACCGAGGGGGCGACCCAGTCTTTGGCCACATCCGGCGGCAAGGCCAACGGGGCCAGGAGTTCATCCGCCGCCAACTCCGCCGCCTGTGTCGCGTTGAGCAGCATGAGGTCCGGTAACTTGCCTTGGGTCTTGGCCTCGGCCAATAGCTGGCGGTAGGCCGCCGCGTCGGCGAGCATGGTCAGCTCGACTTGCTCGCCAATCGCTTCTTCAAAGGTGGCAATGCGGCTCGACCAAAACTCCTTGGTCTCATCGCTTCCGTAGGCCCAGACGGAAAGCTTGCGCGGGTCCGAGGTCGGGATCTCCTGCGTCGTCTCAATCGGCTCAAAGAGCGGTTCCGCTTCTTCGCCAATTCCGGTCACCCAAAACATCACGCCCACCACGCCGAGCAACAGGAACACCAAGGCCAACCAACGCCACAACTTCATCCTCCCAAGCTAGAAGCTCCACCGCGCCACGCCAACCGTGAAAATTTGCTTTCTTCTCCGGGCCAAGTTGCCGTATCTTCTCCCCTCCCCCGTCCGTGCGGGGCGTCGACGACGCCGGATTAGCTCAGTGGTAGAGCAACGCATTCGTAATGCGTGGGTCATCGGTTCAAATCCGATATCCGGCTCCCTTTTTAACCTCAAAGCTAGCGTCGCAAGTCGTAAGCCTTCGCCAAAACCAGTGGTTCTGCAAATCAAGCTCGCGGCTGATCGGATAACGTCTTACTTCGGCCGCCCTGTTTCGTCGCAGACGATGACTTTGATCTTCAGCAAGTTGTCGTAGTACTTGCGGACCTTCTCTTCGTCCCAATCGGGATGGTTGCGGCGGATCATGGCCAATGTCCACTTCTCGGCCAGGTTGAGATCACTGGCGCTTAGTTGGGTGAAGACCCTCCGATAAAGGAAGGTATCCAGCTTCTGGCCCAGCGATTCAAAGTCGAACAACGCCATCGGTGCAGAGTAGCGCTACGCGAGGAGAAACGCAAACCGGCGCCGGGATTAAACCCCGGCGCGACGCAGAATCTGGCGCAGGACGTAAGGCAGGATGCCGCCGTGACGGTAGTATTCCACTTCGATGTCGGTATCGATGCGCAGCACCACTGGCACGATCAGCTTTTCGCCGTTCGCGCGCTCGATTTCCAGCGTCAGTTTTTCCTTCGGCTTGATGTCGTCGTGCAGACCGCGGAGGTTGAAGGTTTCCGTGCCGTCCAGCCCCAGTGTTGCCGGGGTAGTGCCTTCTTCAAAGCAGCAAGGGGCCACGCCCATGCCGACCAAATTGCTGCGGTGGATGCGCTCGAAGCTGGCCGTGATCACTGCCTTGACGCCAAGCAGCGAGGTGCCCTTGGCCGCCCAGTCGCGCGAGCTGCCGGTGCCGTATTCCTGCCCGGCGACGACGATGAGCGGAGTGCCCTCTTCCTTGTACTTCATGCAGGCGTCGTAGATCGCCATCTGCTCACCATCGGGCATGTGCTTGGTCACGCCCCCTTCCGTGCCTGGGCACATCAGGTTCTTGATGCGCACGTTGGCAAAGGTGCCGCGCGTCATGATGCGGTCATTCCCGCGGCGCGAGCCGTAGCTGTTGAAATTAACCACCTGCACGCCGTTATCGACGAGGTAGGTGCCTGCCGGTGAGGTCTTCTTAATGCCACCCGCAGGAGAAATGTGGTCGGTGGTGACCGAATCGCCGAAGATACCCAGCAAGCGGGCGCCCTCGATCTCGCGAATTGGCTTAGTGGTCATCCCAAAGTTCTCGAAGAACGGCGGCTCCTGAATGTAGGTGCTCTCCTGGTTCCAGTCGTAGACGTCGCCGATGGTCCCGGGGATTTGGTTCCAAGCCGGATTGGCGTCGGCAAAGTCGTTATAGAGACTGCGGAAGACTTCGGGTTTCAGCGCCCTTTCCATTTCTTCTTTCACTTCGGCCACCGTCGGCCAGATGTCCTTGAGGTAGATATCCTCGCCATCCTTGCCCTGACCGATGACATCCTTGGACAGGTCCTTGTCGACCGTGCCAGCCAAGGCGAAGGCCACCACGAGCGGCGGCGACATGAGGAAGTTGGCCTTGATGTTCTGGTGCACCCGAGCTTCGAAGTTGCGGTTCCCGGAGAGCACGCTGGCGGCGATGATGTCATTATCCACCACGGCGTCTTCAATGTGCTGAGCCAGCGGACCCGAGTTACCGATGCAGGTCGTGCAACCATAACCGACGATGTTGAAGCCCAGTTGGTCCAGATACGGCTGCAAGCCGCTCTTTGCCAGGTAGTCGGTCACCACGCGGGAGCCCGGAGCCAGCGAGGTCTTCACTGCCGGGTTCACCGAAAGCCCCTTCTCCACGGCCTTCTTGGCGACCAGTCCAGCCGCCAACATGACGGACGGATTACTGGTGTTGGTGCAACTGGTGATGGCGGCGATGAGCACACTGCCGTGGCAAATATTCACTTTGCCTTCAGCCTCCTTGTAATCGTAGACCGGGTCGGGGGTCGGGCGGCTACTTGCCATTTCTTCGACGGAGCCGGGCTCGATGTCCATCTTCTTGGCGGTTTCCACGGGAATGGTTTCCATCGCACCGCCGCCGAAGTCGGCTTCAGTCGGGCCGCCCGGATCAATCGCCGTGACGCATTTGATCTGGTCGTTCTCCAGGCCATAACCGCCGTCGCCGATCGACATGGTGAGCAAGTCGTGGAACTTGTCGCCGAGCGATGGCAGCTCAATGCGATCCTGCGGGCGCTTGGGCCCGGCCACACCCGGAACGACGTCGCCCAAGTCGAGGTCGAGATCGGCGGTGTACTTGATGCCCGCGTCGCGTGTCGGGATGCCAAAGAGTTCCTGCGCTTCGTAGTAGGCGCGGAAGAGCTCGACCTGCTTGTCGTCGCGACCGGTCGAAGCCATGTAGGCGAGCGTTTCTTCGTCCACCGGGAAGAAGCCCATCGTGGCGCCGTATTCGGGAGCCATGTTACTGATCGTGGCGCGATCCGGCAGCGGGAGTTTCTGAGCGCCCGGGCCGTAGAATTCCACGAACTTGCCCACCACCTTGAACTGGCGAAGCATCTCGGTGATGTGGAGCACCATATCGGTCGCGGTGACGCCTTCCTGCAGGTCGCCCGTCAGGTGAACGCCTACGACTTCTGGGGTAAGGAAATAAACCGGCTGGCCGAGCATGCCGGCTTCGGCCTCAATACCGCCCACACCCCAACCGACGACACCCAGGCCGTTGATCATGGTAGTGTGGGAATCAGTGCCCACCAGAGTGTCCGGATAAACCAGGGTCTTGCCGTCCACGTCGCGGCTCAGAACGCCCTTGGCCAGATACTCCAGGTTCACCTGATGGACGATACCGATGCCCGGCGGCACGACCTTAAACGTATCGAAGGCCTGCTGGCCCCACTTGAGAAACTCGTAGCGCTCGCGGTTACGGAAGAACTCCAACTCCAGGTTCTTCTGGAGGGCGGCGGCGGAACCGGCGAAATCGACCTGCACGGAATGGTCGACGACCAAGTCCACCGGCACGAGCGGCTCGATCAACTTCGGGTTGGCGCCCAGTTCTTGCACCGCGCCACGCATGGCGGCGAGATCAACCAGCAACGGCACGCCGGTGAAGTCCTGCAACACGATGCGGGCGACGACGAAGGGAATTTCCGCCGCGAGCGGCTTCTCCGCGTTCCAGTTGGCCAGCTCCCGAATGTGCTCGTCGGTAATCATGTGGCCGTCGGCATTACGCAGCACCGACTCCAGAACCACGCGGATACTGACCGGCAGTTTGCTGACATCACCCACTCCGGCTTCTTTGAGGGCGGGTAAGGAATAAAAGGAAAAGTCTTGGCCGGAAGCGGTTTTCGCGGTGCGGAGCGTCTCAAAACGCGAGTGAAGTTCTGTGTCTGCCATAGAGATAACTATTTACGGTCTACCGACCATCTCCGCAACCATGAAGCGCAAGATAGCCGCCAAATTAGGACAAATTTCCGTCAATCGTCCTAGATAATCAGCATCGCATCGCCGTAACTGAAGAAGCGATAGCGCTCCTGCACCGCCGCGCGGTAGGCATCCAACATCAGCTCTTTTCCCGCCAAAGCGCAGACGAGCATGAGGAGCGTGGACTCCGGCAAGTGGAAATTGGTGAGCAAAGCATCGATCCGCTTAAACTGGTAGGGCGGGTAGATAAAAATGTTGGTCGAGCCTCGTTGCGGCTCAAGCTTGCGCACGCTTTCCAGCACACGCGTGGTGGTGGTGCCCACTGCTACGAGTCGCCCTCCCCGCTGCTTGGTCGCGGCAACTTCCGCCGCTAGTCCGGGCGGTACCTCAAAGTGCTCGGCATGCATGTCATGATCGCGTACCAGCTTGGCTTTGACCGGGCGGAAGGTCCCCATCCCCACGTGGAGGGTGAGGAACTGGTGACGAAGTCTCGCCAGCAACTGCGGCGTGAAGTGCAACCCAGCAGTCGGCGCTGCCACGGAATGCGCGTCCTCTTCCGGCTGCGCGTAGACGGTCTGGTAGCGGTGCTCATCGTCGCAGGCCACGGGCTGGCCATGCGCTGCCAGATCGGTGCGCTTTTTCTTAATATAAGGCGGGAGCTGCAGCTCGGCGTAATCGGCCGGGTTGAAGTCGCCGAACATCCGCAGAACGCGGATGCCGTCCGGCAAGGTGGTCAGCACTTGGCACTTGATGTTCGGCACGTCATCTCGCACCACGGAACGCAGCGTGTAGGTCTGCCCGGGCTTTAATTTCTTGCCGGGTAAGCCCAACACTCGCCAGTGCCGGGGCTTGGTTTCTTCCAGAAGAGTGATCTCAATCGCGTCGTCTGCCGTCCGCAAAACACTGGGGCGGACCCGGGTATTATTCAGGACGAGTAGGTCCTCCGGAGTGAGAAATTTTTCCAAATCCGTAAAACAATGGTGCGACCAGGTGCCAGAAGATCGATCCACGACCAAAAGGCGCGATCCATCCCGTTGCGGTAAAGGCACTTCGGCGATCAGCTCGGGAGGTAAATGATATTGAAAGTCAGCAGTACGTAGCATCGTCTTAAGTTATGACAGAACTCTGTTGCTTAGGGTATACTTGACGGTAATCGTCACTATCTTTAAGCTCAATAACCATCCAGGAATAAATACCCCCATATTACTTATGAAAAAACGAACCCAGAATAAAGCGTTTACGCTTGTTGAACTGTTGGTGGTCATCTCGATCATCGCCATCCTCGCCGGTCTTTCTTTCCCGGCCATCTCCAGCGCTCTGGCCAAGGCACGCCAAGGGGCCGACGTCTCCAACGCGCGTCAGCTCGGCACCATCCTGTTTACCTACGCCAGTGACAACAACTTCAAGTATCCGGCGGAATCCACCGCGATTAACTATGTGGACGAGTTGATCCAGGGCGGCTACCTGAACAACTACGAAATCCTCGTGACTTCGGGTTCGGACCAGGAAGCTTGGAACGGCAGCGGTACCATTGGAGCCGAGAACATTTCCTACGGCTTTATGACCCGCAGTGGCGATAAGTCAGTCACGGATAATGCCCATGACAGCCTCCCGCTCATCTTCAGCCGCGATTCGGCTCTGACGGCCCCCGGCGCGGCGGCAACTGCGCGTACTTCGGTGGAAGCGGTTACCCTCACGGGTGATGGCCCCTGGACAACGGACGGCGTGACGGTTTTCCGTAAGGGAAACAGTGCTTCGTTTGTGAAGGCGCGTAACGGAATCATCGGCGGTGAAGACAACTCCGATCAGCCCTGGATTCCGGTTGGCTACAAGGACGGTACGCCTGATTACACCGTGGCGATCCCGACCGGCAGCTAATTAGACGCCGACCAAGATTCTTTCGCCCAGCGCTGCCGGAAGCCCGGCAGCGCTTATTTTTTGTTGGGTCTTGCCCACGTCATACTGCACGCGGCGGTACTCAATCCGTTGTTCGTCGGGGCGATAAATCACATAACTGGCCCGCCAGTCGCGGTCGCGAGGCTGCCCGACGGATCCCACGTTGACGAGGTACTTGTAGTCGTCCTGAAGATTGACCTGATCGACAATGCCCCAGTCTTCGGCGATGTCATCTTGGGCAAACACCCGGGCGATGTGGGTGTGCCCACAAAAGCAGAGCTGCTTGTCTTGTTCCGCAAAGTGGAATTCAGCCTCAACGATGGAGTCGACGTAGAAGAATTCCTCCGGGGCAAAGAGAGAGGCGTGGACCAGAGTAAAGGCCGGATCTTCGTGCACCAAGGGCAGAGCCCGCAACCATTTCTTCTGGTCGTCTGACAGGGTCAGGCGCGTGTACTCCATCGCCACGCGAGCAAGTTCGCGGTAGCCGAGTAACTCACGGTCCACCGCTCCTTCTTTGTCATGATTGCCTTGGATGACCGGGCAGTTTAGCGCCTTGACGATTTCCAAACACTGGCCTGGATTGGCGTTGTAGCCCACGATATCGCCCAGGCAATAACGCTCGGTCACGTTCTGTTCGTCCATGTCCTCAAGCACCGCCAGCAGGGCTTCTAGATTGCTGTGGATGTCGCTGAAAAGAGCAATCACTCGACCGGAGGAAGACGGCGACTCGGGCTGGCCATGTTGTACGGCCTCTTGGGTGCAAACCAAGCCTTTGACCTCACCCACACCTGAAGGTTGAAAGCTAAGGCGGAGGCGCTGTTGTCGAAGACGGTGTTGACGCTTGCGGGCAGTCTGCCGACGGTGATGGGAACGGCGCGGAGGCATGAAGATACAACAAAAACTATTTCTTTAATTATCTTAACGGAAGCGGACTGCTTAAATTTACAACCTTTTTCACCGTGACAGATTTGTAACGGACTTGGTAGCAGGATGTTGCCTCATTTTGCTCACCGCTAAGAATAGTCTGCCTACTTCGTGCGAAATTACCAGTACTCTTGTGGTCCTTTCGGAACCGGGATGGATGTCCGCCGCGCCACTGCAGGCTGATCTCCTGCACCTTTCTCCTCATAGCAGAAATCGGTGGCCAGATCGGGCTGGCGGTAGCGGGTCTGCAGTTCGCCGTCGGCATCGAGGAAGCGCGCTCGCCAAGCCTCATAGCCCTCCACAATCTCATCATACTCCGCCCGCGTCTTGAGCAGTACGATCTTCTTGTTGAAGAAAGAGGACGGCCCAAAACGCTTGGCGTACCAGGGGGCGACTTTGCGGAACATCCGGCAGCCGACTTCTTCGCCAAAGACCTCCACCATTAAATCAAGGTGGCGCGTCATCACGCGCAAGCGCTCGGCAAAGCTCGGATCCGGGAGCAACTCTTCCGTTTGGAGGTAATGCCACGTGTGGGCAAAAATCCAGGGATTATAGAAGGCGCCACGGCCAATCCCCACCCCCGCGCATCCGGTCGCCGCAAGCATCTCGTAAGCCGCTTGTGGCGTGGTAACGTCCCCGTTCCCCACCACGGGCACCGACTGAACCGCCTCCACCACGCGGCGAATGCCGGGTAAATTCACCTTGCCGTCAAAACCTTGAGCCCGCGTGCGGCCATGGACAATTATCGCCGCCGCGCCCGCCTCTTCCAAAGCACGAGCCAGCTCGGGTGAGGTCAGATTTTGGTCATCCCAACCCAGCCGCATCTTGCAGGAAACCGGAATCTGGACGGCGCGCACCATGCGCTCGACCAACTGGGCTGTTTTGCCCATTTCTCGCATCATCGAGGAGCCGCCGCCCACCTGGCACACTTTGCGAACCGGGCATCCCATGTTGATGTCGACGGAGATCGCCCCAAGTCCCTCGCAAATACGGGCGGCTTCGACCATCTCCTCTTCCACCGAGCCAAAGAGCTGGATGGCCATCGGCTTGTCCGCCGCGTTACTTTCGACCAGCTTGAGCGCCTTGTGATTACGCTCGATCAGCGACCGGGCGTTGACCAAATCTGTCGTGACTAACCCCACCCCGCCGATCTCACGAATCACTAAGCGGAAAGGCAAGTTGGTGTAGCCCGCCAGAGGAGAGAGAACCAGATTGCTCGTCATCTGGAACGCGCCATAAGCCAGCGCTTCCCGACAAACCGTTTGGTCGGAGTCAGGAAGAGGCGCTTGGGGGGCGACGTTCTGGATCATCCGCGCAGTTTACGGGAGAGCGAGCCCCAGTTCCAAGCCTGGAGAACCGCAAGCTAAACCAGCTCGTAGGTGATGTTGCCGCTGGTCGCGACCAGCTTGATGCTGCCATCGGGACGGTGGGTCGTGTCGAGCTTGCCACCCGCTTGTTCCACTAGAATTGATCCGGCGGCGACGTCCCAGATGCTCACCCCTTGTTCGATGTAGGCGTCCAAGCGCCCCGCCGCAACGTAAGCGAGGTCGAGAGCCGCCGAGCCCATGGCACGAAGTTTACGCGCCCGGTGGCCGTAGAATTCGTAGAGTTGGAGGCAATGTTCCACCGACTCCTTGCTCTTGGCAAAACCCACCGCCATCACGGCCTTCTCCAGCGAACTGCGGGTACTAACTTTGACTTCCACCCCGTTGAGCTTGGTCGGCTCGGTGTCCGTTGCGGTAAAAATCTCGTCTCGCATCGGGTCGTAGATCACGCCCACGAGGTACTGTTCCCCCTTCCGCGCTGCGACCGAAACGCAGAAATGCGGGATGTGGTGAGCAAAGTTCATCGTCCCATCCAAGGGGTCGACCAGCCATTCCACGTCACCGTCCGGATTGCCGCAGTCTCCTTCCTCGCCGATCAGTTTATGATCTGGGAAATCGGCCAGAATGATATCGAAGATCAGCCGCTGGGCGTCCTCGTCGGACTGGATCTTCACATCGTGCAAAAATTCCTGGTTCACTTTCACCTCCTGGCCAAAACGCTCCTTGAGCAAGGCCCCGGCGGCACGGGCGGCTTTCATCGCGGTCTCCAACATAGGCGGGCTACCCAAGCACAGCGGCGCGGCTTTGCCCATCGAGAAATGCACCTCCACCCCCGGCAATCCAACCCGGCGCTTGACTTGGCCCGCTCTCTGGCGAACATGGTCCACTGCCACGAAGGCGCCGCAATTTTCCCTCCAACATGACTGTTAAAACCGAAGAAGTGCGCACCAAGGACCTCCTGAAGTCCGCCGCCCACCAGAATCCCGCTCTAAGTTCCAAGGGCCTACTGGAGCGGATGTTTACCTTTTGGTTCGATAGCTTCGTCTACAATCAAATCTGGGAAGACCCCCGCGTCGACCTGGAAGCGATGCAGATCGACAGCTCGAGCCGCATCCTCACCATCTCCTCCGGTGGTTGCAACGTCCTCAATTATCTGGTGGAGAAGCCTGCCGCCATCACGGCGGTGGACCTCAACCGCAACCACATTTCCCTTCTCCGCCTCAAGCTGGCCGCCATCGAGCATCTCCCCAGCTACGAAGAATTTTTCCTCTTCTTCGGTTGCGCGGACGATCCTCGCAATCGCGACAACTACAAGAAGTACATCGCCGAGCATCTCGACGAAAAGACCCGTGAGTTCTGGGAAGGCGGCAACCCCGTCCGCCGCCTCATCTTTGGCCCACGCATCAAGTACTTCACGAAGAATTTTTACGACTACGCCAAGCTCGGCTACTTCATCCGCTTTCTCCATGGCGTGGCTAAGATGCAAGGCACTGACACCCGCGTCCTGGTCGAAGCCAAGACCCAGGAAGAACGCGAAGCCGCTTACGAAGAAGTCATTGAGCCGTACTTTAACCACTGGCTCGTGCGCAAAGGCGGCAAGCTGCCGATGACACTCTACAGCCTTGGCATCCCGCCCCAGCAGTTTAAGGCGATGGAAGAAGAAACCGGCAACGACATGATCGCCACGCTGCGCGAACGCGTCCGCCGGCTGGCTTGCGACTTCCCCACCGACGACAATTACTTCTGCTGGCAGGCCTTCACCCGTGGTTACGACCGCATCGCTCGCAAGGCGATCCCCGAGTACCTCAAGGAAGAGAACTTCGAGACGTTACGGGAGAATGTCCACCGCGTCTGCACGCTCAACACCACGACCACGGCCTACCTTGAGGAACAGGACGACGAAAGCCACGACTGCTTCATCTTCCTCGATTCCCAGGACTGGATGAAGCCGCAGCAGATCACCGACCAGTGGGAGCAAGTCGCTCGGGTCGGTAAACCGGGCGCCCGCGTCATCTTCCGCACAGCCGCGGCCAAGTCCCCAATTGAGGAATCCCTCCCGCCCGAGTTGATGGCCCGCTTCGAGTATCAGCCAGAGAAATCGGCCGAACTCTTTAAGAAGGACCGCTCCGCCATTTACGGCGGCTTCCATCTCTACCTCAAGCCCTAGCAACGTGACGTTGCCTCCACTGTTGAGCTGTCGCTTTTAAGCAGCCTCCGCCGTTAAACTCCGGGCGTGACTTGGCGCTTCCACGTCGTATAGCGGAAGAATGTACGACGAGGGGATGATCGCCGGAGTTTTGCTCCTCTGGTATGTCCTGACGGCAGGCTCGCTGGCTTACGTGGTCTACGATTTCACGACCAACACGCCCATGCTCGGGGTGATGAAACTGGCGTGGTTTCTCATCCTGATCTACACCGGCCCAATTGGCCTTTTCCTCTACCTCACGTCCTGTCGCCAGCCCCTCCCCGGCACGCACGACGCCTTCATCAAACCACCTTGGAAGCAAGCGGTTGGCTCGATGATGCACTGCATTGCGGGCGATGCCACCGGCATCATCCTCGCCGCTGCGATTGTCTTCTCCTTCGGCCTGCCCAATGGCATGGACCTCTTCGTCGAGTACGCGGCCGCGTTTGTCGTTGGGCTACTCGTCTTCCAGGCGCTCTTCATGCTCAACATGTTTGGCAGTTACTGGACAGCGGTGCGCAAGACCTTCTTCGCCGAGTTCGTTTCGATGAACATGGTCATGGTCGGCATGTTCCCGACGATGCTCATCCTCATGCACGAACTGCCCAACGCGGATAACCCGCTCCACCCCACCTTTTGGGGCGTGATGTCCGTCGCGACTATCGTGAGCATGTTCACGGCTTATCCGATCAACTCCTGGATGGTGCGCCAAGGCATCAAACACGGGATGATGAGCGCGCCGGGCAAAACCAAGCGCGCGGCCACCGAGCTCCCCGCCATGCCGATGGACATGCCGGATAAAAAAGCCGCCCAGGCTCTGAAAGACGAGCATCAGGACGCCAAGCATGAGAAAGAAGAGCATCACCACCATGGCATGGATGCCTCTGCCTCTCCCAGCGATCACCAAATGCACGAAAGCCACGCGATGGACCACTCTATGGTCAAACCCAGCGACGACCCCGGCCACGCCATGATGAGCATGCCGATGGGGGGCCACGCGGAGCACTCTCACCAAAGTAGCCACGGAGAACACGCTTCCTCAAGCGAACACACCGAGCATGCGGGCCACGAAGGCCACGCTATGGCTTCCCTCTCCGGTGGCACGCAGTGGCTTGTCGGAGTTGCCACCCTGGTCGCACTCGTCACCGCCGTCGCGCTGACCTCCCTCCTCGTGCCGGTAAAGTTTACGTTCGAGATATAGTCACTGATCGTTCTCGTGATGAAATTCTGAGACCTTTTGTAGTGAATTAGACAAAAGAGCTGCCTCATTTCTATCTAGCTGATTTAGAGCCAATACTTCTGCTACCCCTTCAAGCATAAAATCAACACCCTCATATGGCTTATCTATAAGGCTTCTCTTTCGATTTGAGACATTTAATAGAGTCTTTTTATCATCATCCATTAGACTAGCTCTATCATAGCTTACAGAACCAGCAGTAATAAAATCTACTGAACAATACTCAACTAATCCAAGCGTGGTATATTTCATGTAGCGATTTGAATGATCTGACCAGTGTTGACGCACATATTTTTTGTAGTCATCCCAAATTTCAGAACCCAGATCTCCCACCGGAAATATATAGACTCTATGATTAAGGCCGCTGATTTCTGGCAAATTAATCTCAACCCCATCAATTGAAACCTCTGGGTTTTTATCTTCGTTTTTTACAAATAATGTGAAAGCGTGTTTACCGAGAAAAGAACCGGGCAGC
>CAWUJC010000004.1:0-18199 GCA_963922355.1 uncultured bacterium
GCGCAGAAAGGCTGCGGCACCTTGCAGGGTGGCGGCCGCGAAGCCTCGGAGGATCTCCCGGCGCGCGAGGCGATTGACCTGACCACACCGTGGCCGCGGAAGAAGTACCGCGACTGCGTGCGCGAAGCGGCCGGCGATGATTGGTTTGAGCTAACGCCGGAGCAACGTCGTACGAAGGCCGAAGAACTGGGCGTGGATATTTCCCAGGTGCAGGAAGACTATGAGGTGACGAACCAAGTCTTCGAAAAGCTGGTGGAAGCCAAGACTTGGAATCCGCTTTTTGTCACGCACTTGCCGAAGGAATTGGTTCCGCTGGCCAAGCAGAATGCGGAAGACCCAAGTGTGGTCGACGTGTATGAGCTGCTCATCGCGGGGCAGGAAATCTCTCCGGGGTATAGCGAGCTGAACGACCCGGTCGTGCAACGCGCACGGCTCGAAGAACAAGCTGGCGAGGAAATCCAGAATCTGGACGAGGACTTCCTCCACGCCTTGGAATACGGTATGCCTCCCGCCGGTGGCCTGGGTCTGGGGATTGACCGCCTGATCATGGTGCTGACCGGCGCGGAGAGCATTCGTGATGTGATTCTCTTCCCGCTCATGCGCCCGCAACAAAAGCCGCAAGAAGCGCTTGCCGAAGAGTAAGGCTGCTTTGGTAGCTACCGACGTCTCGGCGGCGGTTTTTTCGCGCAAAGTTCGCTGAGTTCGCCCAGGATAGAGAGGCGGCAGTTCGTCGTGTCCTGATTAATTTTTCTCATGAAACGCCTGCGCAAATCCACCTGGCTGCACCGGAATTTATATCCGGCTTTGGGGGCGAGTTTGATTCGCCTGGTCGGGGCCACCTGCCAGGTCAAGTTTCACGATCCGCACGGCGCGTTTTCGTCTGACGATCGGCAGCCCTACATCTACGCCTTTTGGCATAGTCGGCTTTTTCTCATGCCGGTGATCTATCGGCGCATGCCGTCTCGGCGCAAGTTGACGGCGTTGATCAGTCCTAGCCGGGATGGGGAGTTGATTGCTTCGGTGGCCGGGCGCTTTGGCATTGATTCAGCCCGGGGGTCGAGCTCTAAGCAGGCGCGGGTTGGGGTACGGGAGTTGATCCGAGCGGTGAAGGAGGAGGCGTCGGATTTGATCATCACACCGGACGGCCCCCGCGGACCGGCTGAGGTGGTCCAGCCGGGGACGCTGTATGTGGCGGCGGCCACGGGCGCGCCGATTGTTCCCGTTACGTGTACGTACACGCGCTATTGGCCCTTGAAGAGTTGGGACCGCTTCCAGGTGACGCAACCCTTTGCCACGGCGAACATCCACCTGCATGCCCCCATGGTGGTGGATCCATCTTGGGATGAGGCGAAACGGGCCGAGGTGCTTACGGAGTTGGCGCAAACGATGAAGGGCACGAAAGCGTAGAAGACACCGGGCGTTGCAAAGAACAAGAAAAGCAGTTGCTCCGGCCAGAGCTTAAATCTAACTTAAACGTAGTTGTTCCTATGCCGGCCAGAAAAACCACCAGCCGTACCACCCCTGTGCGCAAGACGCTGACGCCGGGCTTGAAACCCAGCGCAGCGAAGCCAAAAGCCAAGCCGAAGCGCCCGGTGCGTTCTGTGGCGAAAAAGACGGTGAAGAAAACGGCGAGCAAGCCGCGGGTCTCTAAACGCAGCGCGGCCAAGAAGGTCGACATGCCGCTGGGCTCAGAAGTCGGGACGACGCCGAAGAATTACGTCAGCCGTTCGCTGCGGAAGAACAAGACCTCCATCCCGACGGTAACCGTGGGGGACTTCTACACCTTCCACCAAAATATTCTCCACCTTCGCTTGCTCGCTGGTGCGGCAGGCCTCAAGCGACGAATTAGCGAAGGGGCGGTGAACAGACCCGGTCTCGCGCTTTCCGGTTTCTATAAATCCTTTGCCGCCCAGCGGGTGCAAATCATTGGTTCGGGCGAGACGGCGTATCTCAAATCCCTCCCCGAGAAGACGAGCCGTCAGCGCCTCCGCGAGCTCTTCACGTTTAACATCCCGTGCATCATCTTTGCCCGGAACATCAATCCGCCCAAGGTCGTGTTGGAAGAGGCGGAAGAGTCCGGTATTGCGGTTTTTAAATCGCCGATGACGACCATGCGGCTACTCAACACGACGACGATTTGCCTGGAGCTGGACTTCGCCCCGATGGTGACGGAGTACGGCAGCATGATTGATATCCAGGGTATCGGCGTGATGATCCGTGGGCCGAGCGGGATCGGCAAGAGCGAGGTTGTGCTCTCCCTGATTGAGCGGGGCCACAGCTTGGTTTCAGACGATATCACGAAGATCCGCAGCTTGGAGGGCCGGGAGCTGATTGGCACCTCGGCTGACCTCTCGCGCTTCCATATGGAGGTGCGTGGTCTTGGTATCATCAACGTAGCCAGCATCTTCGGCGTGCGGAGCATCCGCTACGAGAAGCGGCTGGACCTCGTGGTGACGCTGCGCGACTGGCACGATGTGAGCGAAGTCGACCGGATTGGTCTGGAAGAAGAATTTTATGAAATCTTGCAAATAAAAGTTCCTCACGTCACCATACCAGTTCGCCAAGGAAGAAATTTAGCCAGCTTGGTGGAAGTGGCGGCATTGGACCAGAAGCTCAAGAGCATGGGCCAGAACTCCGCCGCCGAATTCAACGAGCGGCTCATCCAAGTGATCCGGAGTAAAGAATCGTGAGGCCCGTGCCATGATTTTTTCCTGGGAGAGCTAAAAAATTAAAGCTATTAAAAATGACGACTGTGAACGAAAAACAATCCGGCAACCGTATTGATCGCGAAGTGACCATTGGCAATAAGCTGGGCTTGCATGCCCGCCCGGCTGCCATGTTTGTCCGGATCGCCAACCGCTTCAGCGCCGATATCTGGGTCGAGAAAGATGGCGAAGAAATTAACGGCAAGAGCATCATGGGCTTGATGTTGTTAGCCGCCGGTTGCGGCTCCAAACTCAAGATTACGGCGGAAGGTAGTGACGCCGAAGATGCCATTAAAGAGATTGAAGCACTAATTGCTCGCAAGTTCGACGAGGAATAGTAGTTTAAAGGGCGAATGGCCGCCGAAGAAGCCAAGCCAAGCCCTTCTCGTGAAGTTAGATACAAAGGTACCCCCGCGTCGCCCGGCGTCGCGATTGGTCCCTCGTTCCACTACACCCCGGACGAAGTAGCCGTCCGGAAAAAAAAGATCGAGCCGGAGGACATCCCGAACGAGATCAATCGGTTGGAATCGGCGCTTCTGGCCACCCGTTCGCAGTTGGAAGAAATTCGCGAGCAGTTGGCCACCTCCTTGGGGGAAAAAGACGCCAGCATCTTCGACGCACATTTGTTGGTGATCGAAGACCCGGCGCTGCTGGAAAGCATCCGCGGCAAACTCCACAGCAAGCTGCTGTGTGTGGATCATATTTTTTACCAAGTGACCCGGGCCTACGCGCAGAAAATGCGCGAGTTGGATGACCAGTATCTCCAGGAACGGGCCGAGGACGTCATGGATGTGGCCAAGCGCGTCTTGCGCAATCTGGAGGGCAAAGACGCCGAGTTTACTTGGGATAAGCTGGAGAATCCGCAGGTGGTGTATGCACACGATCTGGCGCCCTCCGACACCGCCTTGATGCACCGGGGCAGTATCTTGGGTTTTGTGACCGAAGCCGGGAGCCGGACATCGCACTCCGCCATCATGGCCCGTTCGATCAACGTGCCGGCGGTGGTCGGGTTGGAGGCGATTCATCCCTTTCCATCTAATGGCACCGAGGTTCTGCTCGATGGCTACGAAGGTTTGCTAATTCTCAATCCCAGTGAGCAAACCAAGTTTGAGTATGGTCGCATCGAGAGCCAGCGGCACGAACTGGACGTCCAACACGAAGACCTACGCGAGACCTTTGCCGTCACGACGGACCACCGCCACATTATCGTCTCAGCCAACGTAGAGTTGCCGGAAGATTTGGAGCAAATCGAAACCAACGGCGCCGAGGGCATTGGCCTTTTTCGTTCGGAGTTTCTCTTCCTTAATCGGTCGAGCTACCCGACCGAGGAGGAGCAGGAAGCGATGTACCGGAAGGTGGCGCAGGCTTGCCACCCGCACAACGCGATCATTCGCACGTTGGACGTTGGGGGTGATAAAAGCTACCCGTACCTTGGCATCGAGCGGGAAGACAACCCCTTCCTCGGGTGGCGTGGTATCCGCTATTTGCTGTCGCGACAGGATGTCTTTCGCCAGCAGCTTCGAGCCATCGGTAAGGCGAGCAGCGAGGGCAACCTCAACGTCATGTTCCCGATGGTGAGCGACATCTCCGAGCTGCGCCAGGCGCGGGAGATTTTCCACGAAGTCTTAGAAGAGCTGCGCGAGCAGGGGCACGACGTCTCCGATAACATCGACGTGGGTGCGATGATCGAGACGCCTTCCGCCGCGCTCACGGCGGACCTCATGGCCAAGGAAGTGGACTTCTTTAGCGTCGGAACGAATGACCTGATCCAGTACGCCATTGCGGTCGACCGCAATAACCAGAAGGTGTCGCACCTCTATCAACCCACGCATCCGGCGGTGATTCGCCTGCTTAAGATCATCACCGAAGCGGCTCACGCCGAGCATATCTGGGTCGGGATTTGCGGGGAAATGGCCAGCGATCTCCTCCTCACGCCGATGCTGATTGGCCTGGGCGTGGATGAACTGAGCCTGGGCTCGATCTTCATTCCTCGCATCAAACGCGTGGTGCAGTCGCTTAACTATGAGATTACCCAGCAGATGGTCGAAGACCTGATCAATGCCCGTAGCGCGGAAGAAAACGTCAAGGTTCTGGAAGACTTGGCCCAGAGCCTCTACCCCGAGCTGCTCTAAAGCTACCTCCATCGAAAAAGGGGTTGGCAAGCGATTGACGGGCGCATTAACTGGCCCTTCGCTTTTGATTCAACCTCAACCTGATTCTACCCCATGCAAGTCCTCATCCTCGCCGCCGGCTACGCCACCCGCCTTTACCCGCTGACCGAAAACCAGCCCAAGCCTCTCCTCGAAGTGGCGGGCAAGCCGATGCTCGAGCACGTCATCGACAACATCTCCAGTATCCCGGATTTGGGGGAGATTTTCATCGTGACCAACGAGAAATTTGCCCAGCACTTTACCGATTGGGCAGCCAAATACCGCGAGGAGAAAGCTAAGCTCGACTTTAAGATCATCAACGACGGCTCGACCAGCGACGACGACAAGCTCGGCGCGATCGGCGACATGCATTTCGTTGCCTCGCAGGAAACGCTGGGTGACTTGATCGTTGTTGCGGGCGACAACCTGTTTAGCGAGACGATCGAAGAGTTCGGTAAGTTCTGCAAAGAGAAGGACGCTCCGGTGCTGGCCCTTTACGACGTCGGCGACCTCGAAGCGATCAAGAAGTACAACAGCATCACCACCGACGAAGACGGCAAAATCACCTTCTTCGAGGAAAAGCCAGCCAACCCGACCAGCACGCTGACGGGCATCGCGCTTTATTACTACCCGGAGCGCGTGGTGAAGATGATCGAAGAGTACAAGGCCGAGGGCAACAACATGGACCAGCCCGGCCGTTTCGTGCAGTGGCTTTATCCCAAGACGCCGGTCTACACCTGGAAGGTGCCGGGCATTTGGTTCGACATCGGCAGCAAGGAGACGCTGGTCGAAGCCAACGAAATTTTCTCCAAGCTCTAAGCTTCTCCGGGAAAGCCCATGGCGCGTCGCCTCCAGGTCACCAACACAACGCGCGATGTCGTGTTGGTCGAAGACGGGCGCATCGCCGACAATGTCTTCACCCGGGTCAAGGGGCTGCTGGGCAAGAAAGGGCTGGAGCCCGGTGCGGGCTTGCTCATTTCTCCCTGCAGCTCCATCCACAGCATGTGGATGCGTTTTCGCTTCGATGCCGTCTTCATCAGCCGGGAGAATGAAGTCGTCCACCTGATGGAAGACATGCCGCCGTGGCGCGCTTCCAAGATGGTGTGGCAGGCCAAGAGTGTGTTGGAGATCCCGAGCGGGTGGATTGCCGCCACCGGAACTGAGGTGGGTGACCAACTCAAGCTCGAGGTCACGCAGGTCTAAACGCCGTCTTTGTCGATCTGATCGTAAAAATCCGCATCGATGGCTTGGCCGCGGGTATAGCGTGGCTGTCTGGGGCCGACGGATCCACCCAAGACGCCATCGTCCGCACTTGCTCCGCTACCCGTGTTTTGGCATCCGGTCACAAGCACGCCGCCGCTGGCCAGCGTGAATAAGAGGAGAGCCTGCGTGAAGCGCTTCATGGTTAATCGACGGAATTGTAGAAGTTGTTGTCGATCTGTTCGCCTTGGGTGTAGATCGGTGCCCCTGGGCCGGTGCGGTCCACGTTGGAGGCAGGATTGTTTCCGGTGCTTTCGCAACCGGTGAGCGGTAGGAAAAAGCCCAGGAGGCAAAGCGCGGCGAAGAAGCGGGAGGATGTGTTCATGGTAGCCCTTCCAATCTCCTCCACGACAGCATGGCCGCAAGTACTTTCTGCGTGGTGTTCTTAAGGTCGCGTTTCGCCGTACCAAGCATCGACGTTTTTACCGGCAACCGATGGCACGCCCGAAGCATAACCATCGTCGCCAGAGGGGCCGCCGCCATAGCCGGGGCCGACATAGTTGACGAACGGACTCTCGTATTGGCTGGCACTGCCAGGGCTCGAACTGCAGCCCTGCGTGAGAAGAATGGTGCCGAGAAACGCGAGGCCGAGGACCAAGTTCCGCGTGGTGAGGAAGAGTGTGCGGAGGGAGAGTTTCATAGTAATCACTATTGCTAGCACCTAGGCCACAAAAGTGCAATCGCATTCGATCTCACTATAAGCAACAATCAACGCTGCCGCAGGCTGAGGCTACGATCGAAAAAGTCATTCCCATAGGCGGCGAGGGGAGTAGCATAGCGGCATGTCTGCCAAGTCGGAGCTGCCTACGACGGTCCTGGAGCCAGGCCGGACGGCGGCCCGTTATTGGGGAGACTTGTGGCGCTATCGCGAGCTGTTTCTCTTCCTGGCCTGGCGGGATATTACCGTCCGCTACAAGCAGACGGTGGTGGGCATACTTTGGGCCTTGCTCCGCCCGCTCATCACCATGCTGGTGCTGGTTTTTGTCTTTCGGAATCTGGCGGGACTTAGCTCCGGCGATGTGCCGTATGCCATCATGGTTTTTGCCGGGACCCTGCCCTGGCAGCTCTTTGCCAGCGCGTTGAGTGATTCCAGTAACAGCGTCGTCAGCAACGCCGCCTTGATCTCAAAGGTCTACTTTCCCCGCCTGATCGTCCCCGGGAGTGCCGTCGTGGTCGGGCTGGTGGACTTCACCATCTCGCTCACTGTTTTGGCGGGGTTGATGGTTTGGTTCCAGTTTTTACCGAGCTGGAACATCGTCTTTTTGCCCGGCTTTATGGCGGTGGCTTTTTTGGCGGCGCTCGGCCCGGGCTTGTTGGTGACGGCGCTCAACGTCCGCTACCGCGATTTCCGTTTCGTGTTGCCCTTCGTCGTGCAATTTGGGCTTTTCCTTTCGCCGGTCGGCTTCGATAGCGCCCTTGTGCTGGAGAAGTACGGCGAGACCGGTTTCCTACTCTATTCGCTAAATCCCATGGTCGGCGTGATTGACGGCTTCCGCTGGGCCATTTGCGGCACGGGTACGGTCTACCTCCCGGGCTTCTTCCTTTCGATGGGAGTGGTGCTGGTCTTCCTCTGGGCGGGCTTGGCCTACTTCCGCGCCACGGAGCGGACCTTTGCCGATGTGATTTAGCGAGTCTTCCCCCCACTATGTCTGAACCCGTCATCCAAGTCGAAAACCTGGGCAAGAGCTACCAGATCCGCCACCAAGCGGGGGGCTCCGGGCCGGGCCAGCTCTTGAGCGAGCAACTCGCCAACTGGCTGCGCGGGCGTTGGACGCGGACCACCACGGAAGAGTTTTGGGCCTTGCGGGACATCAGCTTCGAACTGCGGCAAGGGGAAGTCTTAGGCATCATTGGTCGCAACGGCGCAGGCAAGAGCACGCTGCTCAAAGTTCTCTCCCGCATTACCGATCCCACCGCCGGGCGAGCTACGTTGCGCGGGCGCGTCGCCAGCCTGTTGGAGGTGGGGACGGGCTTTCACCCGGAGCTGACTGGCCGCGAGAACATTTTCCTCAATGGCGCCATTCTCGGCATGTCGCGGCAGGAAATCCTCGCCAAATTCGACGAAATTGTTGCTTTCAGCGAAGTGGAGCAGTTCCTGGACACCCCGGTCAAACGCTACTCAAGCGGGATGTACGTTCGCTTGGCCTTTGCCGTGGCGGCACATTTGGAGCCGGAGATTCTCATCGTGGATGAAGTGCTCGCCGTCGGCGACATCGCGTTCCAGAAAAAATGCTTGGGCAAGATGCAAGATGTGGCCCGCGGCGATCAGCGCACCGTCCTCTTCGTCAGCCACGACATGAATCGCATCCAGTCGCTCTGCGACCGTGCCCTGTTCCTGCAGCAAGGCCAAGTGGTGGCCGACGGCGCGACGGCTGACGTCGTGCGCCAGTACTTGGCCGATATGCGGCAGTCGGGTGATCCGCGCGGCAGCCTGGAACTGGCCAAGATGAAGCCGGTCAAATCAAAGGGCGATCGGCGGGTGTTCCAGTCCATTCGGCTGGAAGGCGAGGAGTTGGGCGTCCACGAAGTGAAAGTGGGCGCCGCCCTGAACCTGGAGCTGGAGCTGGACGTGCCGAAAGGGACGGACGTCAAAATCCAACTGCGGAACGAGGAGGGTGCACCGGTCGTTAATTTTCATTCCGAGATTCAAAGTGGGTTACGCCTGGAGCAGGCAGGTCCGGTCAAGCTGCGATGCCACGTGCCGGCGCTGACCATCTGGCCAGGTGATTACACTATCGATCTCATGGCGATTTGTGGCTACGACGTGGTCGAGCTGCTGGAGAATGTCGGCACGGTGCACGTGGCTTTTGCGGATATCTATGGAACGGGCCGTCTGACCCACCGCAAAGATGGCCTCGTCTTGGTGGCCTCGCAGTGGGAAGTGACATGACGGAGTGGCCGCGCATCAGCGTCGTGACGCCGTGCTATCAGCACGCCGCCTATCTGGAGACGACGATCCGCTCGGTGCTGGAGCAGGACTATCCCAACTTGGAGTACTTCATCATCGACGGCGGTAGTCGCGATGGCTCGGTCGAGATCATCAAGAAGTATGAGAGCCACTTGGCCGGCTGGGTGAGCGAGCCAGATCGCGGTCAGACTCATGCAATCAATAAGGGTTTTGCCCGAGCCACTGGGGAACTTCACGCCTACCTGAACAGCGATGATCTCTACCTCCCCGGCGCTTTAAGGGCTGTGGCGCAGCGCTATGTCGAAGCAGGGCGGCCGGGGATCATCCATGGCCGCGTCCGTTGGCTCAACGCTGCGGGCGAGAAGTTGGATCGCCCGCCTCATTTTGGCGAGATCACCACTTACCAAGACATGGTCGACCCTTGGCGTTTCTGGTGGCGGCAAAAGCAGTGGGTCCAGCCGGAGGTCTTTTGGAGTGCCGAAGCGGCCAAGCAGGCCGGGCCTTTTGAGGAAGACCTTCACTTGGCGATGGATTACGGCTATTGGCTTCGCCTGTTGCGCCAAGGCGAACGAGTCGAGCGCTTGGACCTGGACGTGGCGGGCTTTCGCTTTACGCCGGAGCAGAAATCCAGCGCGGCTGTTGAGGCGGCCGAAGAAATCCGCAACCTTGTCCGCCGGGAAGCCTGGGACGCGACGGCACCGATTCCCGCGTTGACCCGCTGGCGTTGCCAAGGCTGGTGCCTCTACGAGCGTGAGTTCCAGCAACTTGCACAAGAAATGCTTAAGCAAGGGAAAGGGCGCTTTGCCCGCTGGCCCCAACTCGCGGCCTTTTGCCTCCGGCATCCGCAAATTTTCTTCGTCCCCGCCCTTTGGCGCCAGGCTGGGCGGCAAAAGTAAAAGCCGTGGCTTGAGAGGGATTCGAACCCCCGACACGAGGATTTTCAATCCTCTGCTCTACCAACTGAGCTATCAAGCCGGCGTAGGTCCTGCGACGTGCAGGAACCGGTTATTGTGCAGTTCTCGGGCGACAGGGCAAGTTCTTTTCGTCTGCGGGTGGAGTTATGTCCCCAGCACGTTGACGAAGAGCTTGCGGGTGTGCGGCGCACGACGGTGTTCAAAGAGGTAGACACCTTGCCAGGTACCCAAGCAGAGTCGTCCTTTGGCTACCGGAATGCTCTCGCTCGTGCGGGTCAGTGCCATGCGCAGGTGGCTGGTGGAATCATCCGGGCCCTCCATGTCGTGGATGTAGTCCGCGTTCTCAGGGACGAGTTCCTCGAAGTAGCGGTGGAGGTCTTGCCGGGCGGTGGGGTCGGCATTTTCGTAGATGACCAAGCTAGCGCTGGTGTGGGCCACGCTGATGGTGGCCAGGCCGTCGCCCACCCCGCTTTCGCGCACCAGGCGGGCGATTTCCTCAGTGAGCGGGTAGGTGCCTTTGCCGCGGGTGGCCACGGTGAAGGAGCTAGTCGTGCTAATCATCCGGCCAGAATAGGTTTGGATTTAGGGAAGGGGCAAGCTACCTTTCCCGATGCCAGGAGTGGCGAAGTCGCGGCGAGCGAACCCCGCCAGGTCCGAAAGGAAGCAACGGTAACTTGACCAACGCTGTCGCTGCTCCTGGTCTTTTTTTACCAAGGTGACGTTGGACCCAGTTATTGTTCACTGAAGGAGGGTAGGGCGGTCTGTCCCTAGACCGCCTGGAGCAACCCTGGGCTGAATATTCAAAGTCCATACTGACAAAACTCAAAGGCTGTCTGGGTAAAATTTGTGTTTTGAGCTTTGGCCTTTGAGTTTTTTTTACTCAAACAGCGCCTTTGCTTGGGCGTTGATCACGTCATCGCCAATCTGGTTGGCTTGCTCGGCCAGGGCGGTGTCTTTCTCCGTCACCGTATCGCCCGCATCATGGGTAATGAGGGTGACGTGCACCTTGTTCCAGCGGATGTCCAAGTCCGGGTGATGGTTGGCCGTTTCGGCCAGTTTGCCGATTTCGACCGTGAAGGCGACAGCCTCCGGGAATCCAGAGAAGGTGAATGTTTTTTGCAGACCTGCGTCCGAGACGGACCAGCCGGTGGGGGGAGTGAGAGCGCTCATGGGGCAACCTACTCGTCTCGGCAAGTATCGCAACTGCTCGGATGGGTAGCCCTTGCAGAGCGCCTGTTTTGGCCGCATGTTGAAGCTGTAATGCGCATCGCAGGTGTTAGTGAAATGGTCGCGCTGGAGAAGCGTGCGATTGAAGCCGGTGCGGAGGAGAATGCGCTGATGGAGCAAGCCGCGGCGGGGATGGTGCGCGTCATTCTCCAGCAGTTTCCCGAGAAGCACGCCGCCTGCATCTTGGTCGGCAAAGGTCACAACGGCGGCGATGGTCTGGTGGTGGCGCGACTGCTGTCAGAGACAGGGCGGCGGGTGAGCGTCCACTGCCTGGGCAAGTGGGCGGATTGTCGCCCCTTGCCGCAGCAGAAACTGGCGGAGCTGCAAGCCGCTTGTCCCAAAGTCGTGGTGACCGAAGACGCCCAGGATATCGCCTGGCCGGGGGCGGACGGACTGCTTATTGATGCGCTCTTGGGCGTTGGTACCACGGGGGAGTTGAAGACTTTTTATCGGGAGCTGGTCGAAGCGGTGAACTGGAAGCGCGATCAACTCTTTTTCCGCACCGTGGCGTTGGATGGCCCCACCGGTTTGCTGGCCGAGGTGCCTGCTGGGCAGGAACGCGTGGCGATCAAGGCCGACCTGACCGTGACCGTCGGCTACCCCAAAGAGCCCTTGGTTCGCGAAGGTCTCAGCGGCTGGGTCGGCCGGATCGAAGTGGTGCCGCTTTTCACCGAGTTACCGGCGACGGAAGATGAGGTGCTGGTTGGCCATGAGTTGGCGCCGCTCTTGCCTTATCGTTCGGCGCTTTCCCACAAGAACAACTTTGGCCGCGCGATTATCATTGGCGGCTCGGAGGGTTTCCTCGGCGCGCCGATGATGGCGGCTGAGGCGGCGTTACGCATGGGGGCAGGGCTCCTCAATTTAGCCATCCCGCATGCACTGCTGACGACGGCAGCAGCGATGGCTCCGCACGAGGCAATGCTGGTGGCGCGCTGGCCGGGCGGGCGCTTAGCTCAACTGCTGCAGGACGCCGCGGCGGTGGGGATCGGCCCTGGCCTCGGTACGACCCGCGAGCCGGAGGCGATGCTTCGCTGGTTGCTGGGAGCGAGCACGGCGCCTGTGGTAATTGATGCTGACGCGTTGACCTGTCTCTCCCGCCATCTCGACTTGCTCGAGAACGTGCAGGCACCCTTGGTGCTGACGCCACACCCCGGCGAGATGCGGCGTCTCTTGGGCGACGAGCCGGTGGCGACGGAGGACCGCGGCGTTCTAGCCCGGAAGTTTGCCGAGAAGCATCACGTTACGCTGGTTCTCAAAGGCACACGGACGGTGGTGGCCTCGCCCGGGAAGCCGCTTTTCTATAACACGACGGGCAACTCGGGGCTGTCGACCGGGGGCTCGGGCGATACGCTCACCGGGATCATTACCTCGCTTCTCGCGCAAAAGCTCTCCGCCTGGGACGCGGCCCGGCTGGGCGTTTGGCTGCACGGCCACGCGGCCGATCTGGCGCTCCAGCGTCTGGGTAGCGAGGAAGCGATTCTTCCCCGAGATGTGACGGAATCCCTCGGCCCCGCTCTGGCCAGCCTCCGGCGCAAAGCGCAAGAGGCCTTGGTGTAGAGCACCATGATCGCGACTTGCCAACTTAGCTCGCACGGTTGTGAGCGCCGCTTAGGCGTGGTGGACGAAACGGATCTGCAACGCTTGAGGCAGGAAGCGGCATCCTTGGAGCAGGAGCGGGCTGGTTCTCGAGTCAAGCAGGGCGGTGAGCGACATGTACTTGGCAGTTGTCCTTACCTTGCTGAATTGGCCATGGAAGGAAGGTTAGCCAAACTGGCGGAGGAACTATTGGGCAAGCAGAGCCGCCCGGTGCGGAGTTTGTATTTTGACAAGAACCCCAAGGCCAATTGGAAGGTACCGTGGCACCAGGATCTCACCATCACCGTTGCGGAGTGCCACGAGGTGGAAGGCTACGGCCCTTGGTCGGAGAAAGATGGCGCGCCCCACGTGCAGCCTCCGGCGGATGTCCTCGAACAGATGGTGGCCCTACGCCTCCACCTGGACGACTGTCCAGAAGAGAACGGCGCGTTGCGCGTTTTAGCCGGGACGCACGTTCAAGGGAAATTGGGGGCAGAGGCAATCCAACAAGCTCGCCATGGTAACCAGGAAGTGGTCGCGAAAGCTCAAGCGGGCGACGTGATCGCCATGCGGCCTTTAGCCCTTCATGCTTCGTCGCCGGCCACCGTGCCCGCGAGACGACGAGTTTTCCACGTGGAATATGCCGCCGTTGATCTCCCTCCGCCCCTAACTTGGGCGGAGGAAATATGAACCGATTTTAGGACGCTTAGTCCTGGATGGTCAGCTTGACGATCTTGTCGCCCTGGACGATGGAATTGACCACGTCCATGTCAGTGGTTTTGCCAAAGACACCATGCTTGCCGTCGAGCCACGGGGTCTCCACGTGGGTGATGAAGAACTGGCTGCCGTTGGTGTTGGGGCCGGCGTTGGCCATGGAGAGGACGCCGCCGCCATCGTGTTTGCCTGCGAGGGCGCCGGGCTCGTCATCAAACTTGTAGCCGGGGTCCCCGGTGCCGGTGCCGAGCGGGCAGCCGCCCTGGATCATGAAGTCGTCAATCACGCGGTGGAAGGTGAGGCCGTCGTAGAAGCCTTCCTTGGCCAGCTTGGTGAAGTTTTCTACGGTCTTCGGGGCTTCTTCGGCGAAAAGGGTCAGGTTAATGGTTCCCTTGTTGGTTTCCATGATGGCAGTCGACATCTTGATTCTCCTTGTTGGCTTTACTTACAGATTGCGGGCGAGCAGGCAAGCCTGCCCGAACGGGGTGAAGGAACAACCTGCCACAGAATCCGGGGAGGGGAAGTCAAAGTTCGTGCTTTTCCCGTTTGATCGAAGAGGTTGCATCTGACTGAAAATCAACTTGTTGAATGGATAGCCCTGGGATAGACCCGTACCAGCCAAGGCAAGGAAACCCGAGGATGACCGTGGAAACGAGCACGAACCCCAGCCCCATTATTTACAGCGAGCGCATCGACGGGCTGGGCTCCCGCTTGGTCGCGTTGCTCAATGGCTTGCGGGTGGCGCGGGTGCTCGGCCTTCCGTTTGAGTTCCATTGGCCGACCCACCAACACAAGCATTACGGAGATGATCAGTCCGCAAACATCATCCTTCAGTCCACCTTTACGGAGCGCCATTTTGTCGAGAGTCGGAAGCCAGATTTTGTCATGGAGCGCTATGTTCTCCGCGAGGAAAAAGCGGATGGCCATTACTTGCAGACCTTAAACAAGGAAGCCTTGTTGGCGGCGGGAGGGAGTCGCCTCCTGGCTTCCAACCCGGCCGCGGTCTACTTGTTCGAAGGCGAGACGCTGGAGGAGGTGCGGGCCGAGCTGCGCCGACTTTTTCTCGAGGAGGTCTTGAGCGAACGGCTGAACGAGTATGGTCAGGAGCATTTTTTCTCCCAAGCAACCGTACCGGTGGGGATGCACATTCGGGTCGGGGACGTGGAGAAAAACGCCTTATCCCGCCTCAACTGGTTTGACCGCAAATACTACCCGCTGGATTTCTATCGAGAGTTGTTGGGGCAAAGCGAGGGCATGCTGGTGGTGTGCTCTTCGCGGGAGCTCTTGCAGCAACTGAAGGAGGAATACGGTATTCTCCTGGCGCCGATTTCCGGCTTTTCCGACCAAGAGCAAGCCGTGGTGGAAATGATGGCGCTGAGTACCTGCGAAGTGCTCTATGGTCCACGGATGAGCGCCTTTCTTTCTTTCGCTTGGATGATCTCCCCGGCGTCGAAACGGCATCTCATTTCGGGGATGGGGCAGGACGATTTTTTTGACCACGTGACGGATTTTCTGCGCAACGAGCGGGCCTGTCTGGCGCTCGAGATTCTGGAAATCTCTTACCAAGAGATGTTGGAGAAGTATCTGGAACCCGACTCAACGCAGGAGATTGCGCGCCCGGTCAATGGCTTCTTGAAGAAGGAACTGGTCGCTTTTTTTATCCGGATTCGCCGACACCTTTTGCTCTCGCAGGTGGAGAAAGACTGCAGCCCCGAGGTCATTGAACGCGTCACGGCGTTTTACCTCCGGGTCGCCCGGCTGATGCTCCAGGACGAACGCCATCTGGGAGTGTTTCGGCGGATTCGATCGGAGTTTGTCCTCAACTATCTCGATCACGCCATGCGGATCCTGCAGAAGGAACCAAACCCGCCGCCTTCCTTGCCGACGATCCTAGAGAATCTGCGCCACGCGCGGCAGAATTTTAAGAAGTAGAGTGGGCCGAGAAGGATTCGAACCTTCGAAGGCATAGCCAGCAGATTTACAGTCTGCCCTCGTTGACCGCTTGAGTATCGACCCAAAAAACTTGCCAGGAATCGGTCGTCACCCGGCAGGGGAAGGGGAAACATACCCAAGCGGGGAGGGTGGCGGCAAGGGTTTTTCTGCGAGAATTTTTCGACCCATGGATCAAGAGGGGCCGGGACGACCCGGTGAGCTACGCGAGAAATGAACCCCGGTTGCTTGCACAAAAAAAGCCTCATTCTTTGACAAGAGGAGCTTTTTGGTTAGTCTTTCCCTTCCCCCTCACGGCAATTTTAGCATTCCTTCTGGGCAACCTTATGGGTCAGATCAGCAATCACGCGACGGCGGAGCACCCCGATCGCGACTTCTCTTCACCGGGCAAAGGCTTCTGGAGTCACGTCTCTGACGACGACTGGAACGACCACAAGTGGCAGTTGCGCAACAGCATCAAGAAGATGAGCGACCTGGAGGGAAAGCTCGATCTGACCAAGTCCGAACACGCCGGTGTGCTATTGGCCAACACCAAGCTGGCCATGGGCATCACGCCCTACTTCTTTAACTTGGTCGAGCAGGACGACCCGAACGGGCCCATCCGTACCCAGATTATTCCTCGCATGGAGGAGTTGGACTACGGGAAAGAAGACTTGCTCGATCCCTGTGGTGAAGATGACCACATGCCGGTGCCGGGTTTGGTCCATCGCTACCCGGACCGTGTGCTCTTCCTGGTGACGGACCGTTGTGCGTCCTACTGCCGGTACTGCACCCGCAGCCGCGTGGTGAGTGGCGCGGGTGAGCAGCATTTGGAGACGCAGTTTGATCAGGCGATTGCCTACCTGCAGGAGCACACCGAGGTGCGCGACGTCCTCCTCTCTGGGGGGGATCCGTTGCTGTTCTCTGATAAGGTGCTGGAGCGCTTACTGCGCCGGTTGCGTGACATCCCGCACATTGAGTTTCTCCGCATTGGTTCTCGCGTGCCGATCTTTTTGCCTCAGCGCATTACGCCGGAGTTCTGTGCTATGCTGAAGCAGTTTCATCCGCTCTTTATCAGCGTGCACGTCAACCACCCGAAGGAGTTAACCGAGGAAGTACGCGGCGCCTTGGGCCGTCTGGCCGATGCCGGTGTACCTCTCGGCAACCAGTCCGTTCTGCTCAAGAACGTCAACGACGATCCGGCCACGATGAAGGTCTTGGTGCAGAAGCTTCTGCGCTGCCGCGTCCGACCGTACTACCTCTATCAGTGCGATTTGATTCGCGGCACCAAGCACCTGCGCGCGCCGATCAGCAAGGGCCTGGAGATCATCGAGAATCTGCGTGGTCATACCACCGGCTATGCCGTCCCGCAGTACGTGATTGATGGCCCGGGCGGGGGCGGCAAGATTCCGGTCAACCCTGAGTACGTCGTGGCCAACACGCCGGACCGGGTGGTGTTGCGCAATTTCAAGGGGGAGATTTACGAGTACCCAGAGCTGGCCGAAGAGAACGAAGCGCCGGCACAACTGCCCGCGTATCACGATGAGTTTGCCGATGCCAGTAACAACGGCTTGCCCCCCGCGCAGAAAGCAAAGCCGAAGCCCGTGAAGCAGGCGAAGGCCAATGGTGCGACCAACGAGATCACCAAGGGCTGTACGCCTTCTTCTTGCGGCTGCAGCTAAGACACGCTGGTTTTGTTACAGATTGGTGACAAGCGAGCCTGGATGCCATTCCGGTTTTGCATTCGTCCCTGAGGGCGGCAAGGTGAGGGGGCTCTGACGCTCCCAAGCGCTACCTTGTCCACCCATGCTGCAAGAACATTTCCATCATCCGACGGCTATCGTCGTCTTTGGCTTCCTGATTCTCGGATTGGGCTTGTTCTTCATTGGGGCGTCGTATCTCTCCAGCGGGCTCAAGTCCTTGGCGGGGCCACGCATGCGCAGCGCCCTAAGCCGTCTGGATCAACATCCCATGACGAGCGCCTTTGTCGGCACAGTCTTTGGCGCGGTGGCGCAGTCGACTTCGCTCGCCTCCTTCATCATGTCCAACATGGTGGCGGCAGAAATGATCGGGCTGAAAGCCGCCATGCTGGTCGTGCTTTGGTCCAATGTGGGCCCGTCGCTGTTGGTGTTTTTGGCCACCCTGCCGATGAACATCATTACGGCCTATTTGTTAGGACTGGTTGGGGTGGGGTATTACCTGGGCTTGCAGAAGTCGACCAAGTATCGGGCTTGGTTATTGGCGTTGCTCGGCTTGGCGCTGCTGCTGCTGGGCATTACGCATACGAAGTCAGCTTCTGAATGGATGGGCGAATGGGCGCTGTTTCGAGACGTGTTGTCGTTCGGGCATGACTATGGCCCGGTCCTCTTTGTCATCTCCATTGGCTTGGCCTTTATTGCGCGGTCGGCCGCCGCCGTGACGGTCATCGTGATCGCCTTTGCCTCCACGGGGACGATCACCAAGATTGACGGCATCATCATGATCCTGGGCGCGAATCTCGGGACGGGCCTCATCTCCCTGGAATTAGCCCGTGACATGCGAGGGCCGGCGAAACAGTTGATGGTTTTCCAATGTGTCTCCAAAGTCATTGGCTTTGTTCTTTGGCTCTTTATTCTCACGGCGGATGAAGTCTTGGGAACCTTCTACATCCGGAGCTTTATTGAGAGCATTACGAGTAGTTTGGCCGTGCATTTGGCCATTCAGTATCTCTTCATCCAGTTGGCGACCGCTTTGGGAACACTGCCCTTCCTGCCCTATCTCCAGCGGATGTTGAGCAATAGGTTCCCCGAGCCCAAAGAGGTTGAATTGGGGCGGCCC
>CAWUJC010000005.1:0-17183 GCA_963922355.1 uncultured bacterium
ATTGCGCTTTGTCTGGCAGGGGAGGCTCGAAGATGTCGCCACCACGCTGGATAACGGCGGCAAGCCCGCTGATGAATACCTGCCTCGCCTGGCCGAAGCACTCGCGGGCATTGCGGATCGCAGTGTTTGGCATCGACCTTTCTTCAGGGATATAGCCCGCCACCTGATGCGTGCCGGGGTGGCTTGTGACATTTGGGCTGCCGCCCGCCTTGGCCTGCTGGACCATGTGCAGCAATGCGTGAAAGAAGATGCCAGTTTGCTGACGGCGCCCGATGAAAACGGGCGAACTCCGCTGCAACGGGCTGCTTTGCTCTACGGCAGTGATGAGAATTGCGAAGCGGTGGTAGATTGGCTACGCGAGCAAGGTGCGCCAGTTGATCTTCATACCGCCTGCACCTTTGCTTGGGTGGACGAGGTCGAGCAAGCCCTGGCGCGAGATCCCTCGCAGCTGGAGCGAAAAGTGCAGGGGAGTACGCCGCTCAATTGGGCGGTGCGACCACGGCGGCTGAGCGGCAAGGAGTCTTCTTCTCCAGACTTGGCGATTTGCGAAATGCTGGTGGCAAGGGGAGCTGATTTAGAAACCCAGGATGATCAGGAAAACGGCATGCATCCGCTGCATCATGTCTGCGAGTGGCGCAATAACGTGCCATTGGCGGCCTGGTTGTTGGATCACGGAGCCCAACTTGATGCCAAGGATGACATCGGCTGGACGCCACTCGACTACGCGCTGGATCGGAACCGGGAAAAGATGATCGATTTGCTCCGCGAGCGTGGTGCCCAGGACACGCGGGTGAACTGGCCGAACACGTGGGGTGAGCGTCGGGAGGCATTCTTGGCCGCGACCAAACGAGGCGATCTCAACCAGGTGAAGAGCTTACTCGAAGAAGACGTGAAGCTGGCCCAAGCTCGCGGGGAAGATGGAGACACGCCACTCCATTGGGCGGCGCATGACGGTCACTACGAGATCGCGTTGCTCTTGCTCGAGAGCGGAGCCGAGGTGGCGGCGCAGGAAACCCGGTACTGGGGGGCACCCCGTTGCATTGGGCGGCGGAACGTCAACCGGTCTTGGTTGAGTTGTTGCTCGACCACGGGGCTGACGTGAACAGCCGGAACGAGCGAACTGGGCAAACGCCGTTGCATTACTGTGGGCGTTGTGATGATGTCGCCGAAGTGGCGGAGCTGCTCCTCAGCCGCGGTGCGGATCCGACGCTGACAGACGAGCGCGGGAACCGGGCGCTCGACTACGCGCAGAAGGGCGGGCACAACGCCGTGGCAGAGGTGCTTCTGGCGGCAGCTGAGAAGCGCTAAGCAAGTTGGTGTAAGGCCAATACATGACCGCCTAGTTTCCGATAGCTAGGCGGAAACGCGCACGCACTGCATCTTGACATCCGGCAGGCTGAGTTTGCCTTGCTTGGCCTCCGTCACGCTGACGAGGTAGGCGTCTGGCGATTCAATTTCGAATCGCAGTTCAGCGCTGGTGGCTTCTCCGCTGGGGAGGATGCCGCGGTGGGTGCTCGTCCAGCTCACGCCGGCGGTGGCTTTTCCCTCGGTGGGCGCGCCGTGCATCTCTTGCCGAAAGCGTTCGCCTCGTTGGTCGATGCCGGTGGCGCACCAGAGCTTGCTGGCGGGGTCATAACCCCAGAGTTCGGTACGTTTCAGTCCGGCGAAATCGTATTCAACGAGGTGGGCCGCGCCGCACCCTGCGACGCGGATCGACAACGTGCCGTTTTCTTTTTGGTCCGGAGTGGAGAGGGCCCAGTCGCCAACAAAGTAGTGGTAAAAGTCGATCATCGGCAGTGAGACGATTGGATCCTGCCAACTTGTGGAAGAGCAAGTCCATCGCCCCAGACAGGTTTAGTCCTGCCGATAAGGCTGGGCGCGTTCCTCAAAGCGCTGGGCAATTTCGCCGCGCCCCGTTTGCTTCAGGCGTTCGAGATAGGCTGCCCCGGCATCACGGCCTCGACTGTGGAGCGGGCCGCCTTCGGCTAGCACGGTGTGGAGCGGATCAACTCGATGGGTGGCCGACTCCATCATATCGAGCTGCCAGTTGTGGAGGAGGGACAGGCCTTGGGCTAAGAGTTCAGGCCGTTCTTCCGCGAGATTAAACTGTTCGTGCGGGTCACTTTCCAGATCGAAGACCATGTGGCGGGGAAAGTCGTGATAGCTGTCGTGATAGGTCTCAATGCAGATGTAGTGGTCCCAGCGGGCAGAGCGTTGCGCGCACCACGCCATCTGCGAGAGCACGAGATAGTCGCGCTGGTGGGTCGATTTTCCGGCAACGAAATCACCGGCGATGGATTGACCGTCCCAGTTACTCGGTACTTCCAGGTTGGCAAACTCCAAGGAGGTGGCCGCCATGTCGATGGAGTAGAGGAGGCGATCGTCCGAACTGCCGGCTTTGGTATCCGTGATTCCGGGCCAACGCACGACCATGGGGACGTTGTGGGTGACGTGATCAGCCGTCTGGTGGTCCCCATAGATCCAGAGTTCGCCTTGGTTTTCACCGTGGTCGGACGAGATGATGATGGCGGTGTTTTCGTAGAGCCCGAGGTCTTTCAGTTTTTGGACGATGCGGCCGACGGCCTGGTCGGCGTAGGCGATGCCGGTGTCGTAATTGTCAAACATGACGCGGACATCATCCATGTCTTTCAGCTGGAAGGGTTGGCGCTCCGGCATGCTGGGGTATTTCTGGCCGTTTTCACTTTCCGGGTCCATCCAATCGGGCATGTCGATATTGTAGCCGAGTACTTCTTGTGGGGAATGGGGGCCGGCTTTCTTCCAGTGCTCAGCTCGGATTTCCTCGCTGTACCAGTCTGGCAGCGGCTCATTCTCAAAAGGATTTCCGAAGCTCTCGGGTGTGCGGTAAGGCGTGTGCGGGTCCCAGACGTTGACCCACATGAAGAAGGGCTTCTCGTCCTGTCCTTTTCGTTCGAGCCAATCGGTCACTTGCGGGTGAATCTCGTGGGCGACTTCCATCCCGTTGCCGCCCGTGTTGTGCATTTCCATAAACCCGGCGTACCAGTGCCAGGCCCCGTGGCGTTGGGCAAAGGGGGAGAACGCGACGGTGTGGTAGCCAGACTCACGAAAACGATTCGCCCAATTTTGTTCGGTTTGGTTGCAGCCAAAGTCCCGGGTCGGGCCCCAGAGATGAGGCTGAGAAGCGACGCCACCATGGTTCACCACACCGGTGTGGATGCCAAATCGCCCGGTGGTCATTGCGGTCCGGCTGGGGAGGCAGGGGGCGTCAGGAGCGTAAGCGTTGGAGAAGCGGACGCCTTCGGCCGCGATGGCGTCGATATTCGGACTCGTGTTGCGGTGATAGCCGTAACAGCCCAAGTGATCGGGGCGGAGAGAATCGATGTCAATATAGAGGATGTTCATGGGAGCGTCTTAAGTGGTGCAGGGAAGGGATTAGCTGGCCGAGGGAGCAGGCACCTGCCCTTCAATCCAACTGGCGAGATCCGGCTCAACCACCCGTTGCGGGGGGCGATCAAATTCGAGCTTAATCACCGGCTGAATGGGGACGGGTGGCTCTGCGGGGAGGTCGCCAATGACAAAGCCCTGATTGTGGCCTGGTTTGATGGTGAGTTCCTGACCAGTCGTGAGGAGAGTGGCGCGGACGGGGAGGGGAGCCAGCAGCGGGACGGGCACTTCCTGACTGTAGCGGAAGAGGGTGATGTACACGGTGTTGCCCTTGCGGGTGTAGGCCCCTTGCCAGTGACGGGTGTAGTCCGGGAAGTAGCGCTCAGAGCCGTAAACGGCTTCGCCGTGGAGCTGTAACCATTGCCCCATTTCCTGGAGCGGCTCGGCATCTTTAGGCGCCACGGAGCCATCGGGCAGGGGGCCAATGTTGAGCAGGTAATTGCCCTCGCCGCTGGCGGCGATGATCAAGTGGTGAAGAAGTTGGGCGGTCGTTTTTCGGTTCGGCGCATGGCGCGACCAGCACCAGCTTTCTGCGTCACCAATTGTCATGCAGGATTCCCAACCACGCCCGGGCTCGGAAGCGGTGACGTGTTGCTCTGGTGTGTCGAGATCGGCGGGAATGCCGAGCCGGTTGTTGACCAGAATATGTGGCTGAAGCTCGTAGATTTGGTTCAGTAGTTCTTCGGCACGCCAGTACTCGCCGCGATTACGCTGGTTGGCTCCGTCCGCCACACCAATGCAGGGATCATCGTACCAGAGCATGTCGATGTGCCCGTAGTTGGTGAGGAGTTCGCGAGTCTGGGTGTGGAGATCAGAGACACAACGCTGGTAGTCCTCGGGATAGCGATCCGGCTCCGCGTAGCCCGGGTTGTTCCAGTCGAAGTTAGAAAGGTAGAGACCGACTTTCAGCCCGCGTTGGCGGCAGCTTTCGGTGAATTCGGCGACGAGGTCACGTCCATCGAGATACGTGGGCAACTTAAAGTCCGTGGTGCTGGTATCGAAGTGGCAAAAGCCATCGTGGTGCTTCGTGGTGAAGACGGCGTACTTCATCCCGGCTTCGACGGCGAGATCGAGCCATTCCTCCGTGCAGCCCGGCTTGGGTTTAAAATCGTGGGCAATCTGGCGATACACGTCTCGAGGGATCCGCTCCTGCCACTGGACCCAGTCGCCTCTCTCTAACAGGGTTAAGATGCTGTCGTGGATCAACATGCCGACGCGGGCTTGGTGAACCCACGCAAGGCGTTGGGCGTCGGGAAGGGCGGGGGTGGTCATATGGTCAGAGGAATAAATTGCTAGTATGTACTAGCTAAGGCTTCTTGGTCGGGATGTCTAGGAGAAAAGCCAAGCCTCCATGACGATAATATGAAGGCAATTGAACAAGGGTTGCTTTGACCAAGAGGGAAAGGCATGGTGAATCGATGGCCCGTGTTACTCAGGCAGAATTGGCGCGACGACTTGGTTTGAGCCAGCAGGCGGTCTCCTTTGCTTTGGCCGAATCGGAGCAGGTCTCCGCCGAAACACGAGACCGCGTTCTCGCGGAGGCGGAGAGGCTGGGTTATCGGCGGAATGTCTCCGCACTTTCCATGCTCAGCGGCCGGATGGGCAACGCGGCTCTCTTATCTGTCGAGGAATTCAAAACCTTCATGCCTCAAGATATTATTTCCGGTGCCAACCGAGCTCTGGAAGACATGGGGCATCATCTGGTGGTCTATTCCTTGCTCAAAGAGAATTTGGACAAGGAAGACTATGTCCCAGGTATTATGCGTGAGTTGGCCGTCGATGGCTTTCTGGTCATGTACGAGGGAGAAGGTGAAAACCGTCTTCGTAAGTGGTTAAGCCAATTTAAGATACCATCTATTTGGTTAAATCGAAAAGAGAAGCAGAACTGCGCTTATCCCAATGACTTTAAGCTAGCTTACGAGGCGACTCGCAAATTGATCGAGCTGGGCCACAAACGAATTTGGATGCTGGGGCATTCTCCGAAGGAAAACTCGCATTACAGCATTGCGGACCGCCGTGCAGGCTACTCAAGTGCCCTGGAAGAGGAGGGGCTACGTCCGCGTTTTGAGGAATCGAAGGAGTTAGAGAGAAACACGCGTTGGCTGACCGGGCGAGGTGCGCCAACGGCCTGCTTCTGTTACGGTATGGAAGACGGAGAGAATGCGTATGTCTCCGCCTGTCGTGCTGGGATCGAGGTGCCTCGGCAGTTGTCGCTGGTTGTTCTTGGTTCGGCTTTGGCTCATATCGGGAGCCGGCGGTTTTGTAATTTGCGGATACCTTTTTACCAGGTGGCTACGGAAGCCGTGCGCCTCTTGGAAAAACGGGTGGTTACGAATGGCGCTAGTGTCTCATCACACGTGGAAAACCACATCCAGTTTGATGAGGGGGAAACGGCTGCTCCCCCTCCGTTAAAGACGCCTTAAACGGACTCATTGCAAAAAAAGTATTGCAAGCGTCAGTAGGATTTGATCTAGTAGCTACTAGATTTACTCGGCGAAACTGCTTTCAGGATGCGCCTTCGGCGCGGATGGAATGGCGGGTTGTGCCAGATCGAGGGATCTCATTTCTAGAAATAACCCAACTCAAAAAAGAACTATGAAAAAACACCTCCTCTCCCTAACTCTGCTGTTGGCAATGACGGCCTCGTCACATGCTCAACTTGTCCTTAATCCAGATGAAGTCTACCGTGCGGGTGGAACTGTTAGTGTCTCTTCCCCAGGCACGTCGAGCTATAAGGGCGGCGGACAGTTTGCTGCTTCCAACTTCAACGTTGGCGTTACCGCGGCGGATAATCAGTTCCGGGGATTTGCGTTGTTTGATCTCCAGCCCTTTCTTACTGAAGTAGCGGACGCAACTTCTATCGAAGTCTCGCTTACCTTTGCCTTCTTGAATAATGGAGCCTCTGCTCCGGATTGGGACATTGAACTGCTGAATCCGCAGGACGATATCTCTAACATCAACGTGGAGTTCTTTGCTTTGTACAATAACCAGCTCAACACCTCGATTGCTACGGTGGATCCTTCCACTCTCTCAGGTGGCCAAGTGCTGACCTACGATATCACTTCGGCAGTGCAAGCTGCTGGGTTTGACGCGACTGATCGATACCTCTGGATTCGTGCGCGAGCCACTGATAATTCATTCCTTGGTGGTGTGAATACGAGTGGCGCCTTCAGCAATAACTTGTTGGCAACGACTTTGACGATTGTACCTGAACCGAATACGGCTGCCTTGGTCCTCGGTGCGATGGGAGTTGCCTTTCTCCGCCGCCGAAAGGCCTAGTCGAATTTGAGTGAGGTAGAGGCGGGTGCCCTGTTGCTTCCGAGGTATTTAGGATTACGTTGCAATATGGCACCTGTCTCTTTTCTCTAGAATTTAACTCTGTCTTTTCCATGAAAGTCTCCCCCCTTGTTTGTGTTCTCCTCATGGCATTTGGTGCGCCTTTGTTGGCCAGTGACTTGGCGGCCACGGCTATTTTTCGTTCGGTCGGAGATGCTGACAAGAATGAATACATCAGTGGATATACCTCTGCCGAAAAAGGGAATGTCGGCTACATGCCCAATGGCACCGAAACGCCCAAGGGTAAAATCACCAATATGTGGAAGACGTTTATCGTTTTTGATGCGGCTTCGATGGTGGAAGAGTTGTCCGAGAACCCCTCAGGCGAATTTGAAACGGTGGTCCATTGGGTGAAGGATCCGGGCGCGGTGCAAGAGGCGAAGATTTATTACATCGGTGCTTATCCGAGTATCGAGCTGAGTAACGAGAACTTCTTCCCGAAATACTCGGTGCAAGGCGAAGAGGTTGGCACCATAACGAGCGAAGAGTTGTCTGGTGTGAGTAAGGCGCAAACCTTCACCTTTGATTTTGAAGACATTATCCCTGCGGGGGATGTCTCTCCTTCCAATCGATACCTGTTTTTCCGGGTCGAAAGTGAAAGGCCGGATGATTCTGAGGCGAATGCGATGTTTGGCCTCTCTCCCAAAGCTACCGACCACAAGCTCTTTATTGGTGGTAGCAGCGGTAGCGGTGGCAGTTCCAAAGGTGGCTACTAGACGAGCCAGCTTTCTCGCCAAGCCGTCTTTCCACGAGCTGTTTTTTTGAAGTGTTAACTCAAACCCGGCTGAGCCTCCGTAGCTCTAGCCTTATTCTTATGCGACTCACGATCCTATCCCTTAGTCTTCTGGCTCTTCCGCTGGTTGCCAGCACTCTACCTTTACCGGATGGATTGAAAACCCAATGGGATGCCGTCCCGGTGGTGGAAGAAGGTGGGCAGCGCGGGCACCAAGTCATCAATGGGCTGTGGCGATTTAAGCCGGGCGATCCTGAGAAGCCAGCGGCAGGCCCTCCTGCGGATGCTTGGTCGCACGTTTGGGTGCCGGGTTCTTGGCATACCCGGCCCGGTTGGAATGAACTCGGGATAGTGGCGTATGGAGATACCCCGTTATGGAAGAAGTTTGATCAGCAGCATCGAAAGTGGCCGATTGGTTGGTATGAGCGTGAGGTAACCATTCCGGCTAGTTGGAAGGATCGGCGAGTCTTTGTTGATTTTAGTGAGCTAAGTACGCGGGCTCAGGTCTGGCTGGATGAGGTGCTCTGTGGAACTTTGGAAAACACATCCGGGCAAGTGGAGTTGACCAAGGCGATCAAACCCGGGCAGCCGCAGCTTTTGCGCATCAAAGTCTTTGCCGTCCCGCCTTCCGAACCAAGTTTGCTCCTCATGGGCGAGATGGCCGAGCAAGTCATTCTGAAGCCAGGAAAACTCAATAAGTTCGGCTTGGTTTGGGATGTCCGATTGGTGAGTGAGCCGAAGGGCGCGGTGCTTGATCCACCGCTCATCACCACCTCCGTGAGCCAGAAGAAGCTTTCGATTCGCTCCGCCCTGGCTGGCGCCAAAGCGAAGGGGCCGGTCAAAGTAGGTGTCACGGTTCGCGACCTGGAAGGCAACGTCCTCAAAGCATGGGAGGAAAAAGAGGTCTCTCTGGACAAGAACGGCGCTTTTGAGTGGGAAGAGAGTTGGCTGCCGGAGCGCCTTTGGGACATCGACGATCCTTTCTTGATGCGAGCAGAGGTCAAGGTCACCGGAGATGGAATCTCCAATCAGCGGTTCGCCCAGTTTGGTTTTCGCGAGTTTGATATCCGAGGCAAAGAGTTCTTCCTCAATGGTTCCCGGGTACGCATGCGCACTCTCCCCGACATCGATATGCCCATCTTGAAGGGGATGGTGGATAACCTCATGAAGGGGAAGAAGTCCATCGGGGTGAACATGAAAATGGTGCACGCCAACCAGGGGCATGAGCTGACGATTGATGCGGCGGATCGTTTGGGGATCTTGGTCTTCGCCGAACTCCCAGAAATTAAGGAGTACGCGTTTAAGGGGACTTGGAAGGACAACCGCGAAGACTGGGAGCGGCGGATGAAAGAGGTCATCGCCAAATACTATAACCATCCCTCCATTGTCATGTGGTGGACGGGGTTCAATGTCTTTGCCCACGGTGAAGATCAGAACCCGGCTCGCTTGGGCAAGATCGATGAGTTGACCATTGAAAACGAAGCTTGGGAAAAACGAGTGGAGGTGGGGCTAGAGGCGATGGACCTCATCCGCAAGGCGGACCCAACTCGTGGTGTCTATTCGCATAATGCTTCGATCGTTGGTGATATCCAAACGACCAACACTTATCTCTGCCTCATTCCTCTCCAAGAACGGGAAGAGTGGCTGAGTGAATGGGCCGAGAACGGGGAGATTCCCTTTCTGGCCTGTGAGTTTGGGACGCCGCTCAATAACACCTTCATGCAAGGGAAGCAGGGAGGCGGTTGGACGACGATTGGGCGGCCAAACGCGCAAGGGTCGGCCAATAGCGCCAAGATGCTGACCGAATACGCGGCCATCTATTTAGGAGATGAAGCCTACAAAAAACAGCCCAAGTCCTACGCCAAGGCGGTGAAAGAGTCTCACGTTGATGGTTTTGTCCACACCAATGTCCACTTTCGTGGTGGTAAACCGACGCCGCTCCAAGAGCTACATCGTTCCGAAGCTTTTCAGGAGCTCCATAGTCTCTTTCTCCGTAATTCGCTCCGGAGTTGGCGAACCTGGGGGCTGACCGCTGGGATGAATCTGTGGAGCGTCACCATGCAATCTCATCTCCTCGATTCTTGGCGGATCAATTCAGATAACATTCCACTCGGCGAGTTTAAGCCAGGTACTCCCGGCGGCTATCGGCCTGAGATTTATAAGGGACTCTATTACAATTATTTGGATGGTGGCTGGGAGCGCTTGAAGAGTGCTGATGCCTGGATAGATAACTTTGGTGATGTGCTCGCCTGGATTGCGGGTGATCAAGACCAGGGCTTTACGGACAAGGATCACCATTTCGTTCCTGGAGAGGTAGTGAACAAGCAGGTGGCCTTGATCAATGACAAGCGAGACGCCACCTCCTTCAAGGGGACTTGGAGTGCCAAGATTGGAGGCAAACAAATCGCCTCGGGAGACTTTGAGCAGTCCGTCGAGCCTGGATTGAACGGGATGCAGCCCTTTCAATTTGAAATCCCCAAAGAGATCAGCCAACGCGTTGACGGTGAAATTACGCTTCAAGTTCAAGCTGCTGGCGAGACGCTCGAAGATGCCTTTCCCTTCCGGGTTTACCCGCTGGTGCAGTCGAAGGTTCAGGAAATTGCCTTGTTGCCGGGGGATGGCAAAACCAAGGCGATGCTCAAGGCCCTTGGTGTGAAGACGGTGAACTGGTCCAAGGATTCTAAGCTCCCGCTCATCGTTGGCCGCGGCGGGCTGGAACGTGCCAACATGAGCGAGCTTTCCGCCTGGGTGAATGAGGGAGGCCGCCTCCTGCTCTCAAGCCCGTCGCCGGAGTGGCTGGCCGACCAAGTCGGCTTTCGCGTCACACCGCACCCGAGCCGTCGCGCCTATCCCACCGCTCAAGCGCACGCGGTCAGCAACGGGATCGACCGGCATGATTTGCGCGACTGGAATGCCACGAGCACGCTCGTGGAAGGGTATCCAAAATACTCCAGCAAACTGAAAATTTCCGGCGATAAGCCCTACCACGGCTGGCGTTGGGGAAACCGTGGTTCCGTCGCTTCCGTGATGGTGGAGAAGCCTCACCACGGGGCTTGGCGGCCCATTCTGGAAGGCGAGTTCGACCTCGCCTACAGCCCGTTGATGGAGCTGGATTATGGCAGTGGCTTGGTCGTCCTGTCGACGTTGGACCTCGAAGACAACGTGCCGGTGGACCCCGCGGCGACTCAACTAGCCGCCCAACTGGTCGATTATCTCGGAGATTGGAAATCAACTTCGGCGCCGAGAAAGCCGGTGGCCTACGCGGGGGAAGAAAAGTGGGACTACATTCTCAACGCGATGGGAGTCGAGCTGACCGAGGAACGCCAGCAGGCTCAACTCTTGATTCTTGGAAAAGATCACGGTGTCAATGGAGGCGAGTTAAAGGACTGGTTGGAACAGGGGAAAAATGTGCTCTTGTTACACGGTGCCGAGCTGCCGGACTTCACCGGTTGGACTTGGGGCGATGTGAGAGATTTCTATGGGACGACCAAGGTCCCAACATGGCCGGAAGCGGCGGGGCTATCCATATCGGACTTCCACCTGCGGGCTCCTTACCCCATGCCTCAACTTAGGGGGCAGGGCGTGGAAGCCGAAGGCATGCTGGCACGGAAAGAAGTCGGTCAGGGCGTGATCATGGCGATGGCGATGGACCCCACCTGGATTCGAGCCGACCAACAGCCTTTCATGCGCTTGACGGTGTGGCGACAGAGTCGCGTACTCACCCAACTTATCGCGGCGCTGGGGGGCGAACTGACCTTGGATCGACAGATCTTTGATCAGGAAACGCTTCCGACCGGGCAAAAGCTTCTCGCGGGCGATTGGGAGGCGAAGGCCATTTCGTTGCTTCCCACCGCTCCCAATATCAAGAAACCCCATGCTGATCCGGGAATGAGTCAGGAAGCTCGCGATGCGGTGGCTCAACTCGAAGGAGGCGAGGGTTGGAAAACCTATGCAATCCCTGCACCGGTGGAAACGGCAGATGCGGCTTGGGCCAAAAAAGACGGCGAGTTTGTTTTCCGCAAAGTGGTCGACGTCCCCAAGGATTGGGCCGGGAAGAAGTTGCTGCTCGAGTTGGACCGAGTGGATGACTACGACACGACTTATTGGAACGGCGAGAAGATCGGTGCCATCGGCAGTGAGCACCCGACTCCTTGGTCGGCCAAGCGGCTCTATGCCATTCCGGGCGACCAAGTTAAAGAGGGGAAGAATACGATCTCGATTCGCACGTGGGACCGCTTTGGTGACGGTGGTCTCATGGGACATAAAGAGTACTTCAGGCTCCAATTGACGGGTGCCCGTCAACTCGATTGGTACCATCCGGATTATCGGCGTGATTTTGCCTACGGGGACGATCCCTACCGCTATTACCGCTGGTAGCTGAACAACATACTTTCCTGCAAACATGAAAACGAAACCCATCAAAGTGGGCTTAATGGGCTGTGGCCACGTGGCCAACTATGGTCATTTGCCTGCCATCCTGGCCTGCAACGATTTGGAGCTTTACGCCGTTTTCGACCCTTCGCCTGAAGCGCTCGCGCGGGCCAAAGAGTCGTTCGGGGTTCCGCATGTCTACACGGATACAGCGGAGTTTTTTGCCTCCGGGATTGAGGCGGTCACGATCGCGTCTCCAGCCCCCTTTCATCGACAGAATGTCCTCGACGCGGCGGAGCATCGCTTGCCCGTTCTCTGCGAGAAACCCCTTGCGATGAATGCCGAAGAAAGCTCTGAAATGATCGCAGCCATGAAAACGGCCGGGGTGAGTTTATATACTGGGTTTTGTTATCGGTTTAGCCCAGTGGCCTTGAAGATTCGCGACTTGGTGCGAGAAAAAGCCATCGGCGACGTGCGCTCGCTGCGACTTATCTATATCTGGGGTGTCCATGGAAAATACGAGATCGACCAGAACGGCAACCGCGTGATTCAGAAGCGCCGAGAGGGTCGCATGTTGGAAGGCGGGCCCATGATTGATTGCGGCACGCACCAAATTGATCTCGCCAAGTTCTGGCTGGATTCAGACGTGGTGAGCTTCATGGGCCGAGGTGCTTGGGTCGAAGAATACGACGCGCCTGATCATGTCTGGCTGCACATGGACCATGCGAACGGTGCCCACACTTGTGTCGAAATCAGCTATTCTTATCACCATACGACGAAGAATCGGAACGCGGAGTTTATCTACGAATTGATTGGGACCGAAGGCGTCATCCGTTACAAAACCGGAGATCAACTCTTCCACATGGAAACCGCAGATGGCGGCATTGATTTCGAGTATGCTGAAGAGAAAAACTTCACTGGTATGTATACCGAGTGGGCGAACGCCTTGCGGACGGGCTCTTCTGATCTTTTGACCACGGCAGAGGATGGCATGGAAGTGGTTCGCCTTGCCTCCTCGGCAACGGAAATGTCCATGCAGCATCGTGCTGCTTTGTGCACGCCCGCCTGAGGCTCGGTTGGCTGGCCTGATTTACGTTTGATGACGATGGCGCTCGGTCCCTCGGCCCCGGGAGGGCGAACGGTCTCAGTGGTGATCGCGCAAACGAGCTTACTGCCCCTAGAAGACAAAGGTGACTTCTACCGTTGCCAGTTGGGTGGTTTCGGCCGGGCCGGTTTGACGGATAAACTCTCCCGGAACAAACTGGGAGTAAGTAAAGAGGACGCCGACTTCACGACGAATTTTCCACTCAAGAATCCATTCGGCTTGCCCACCAATGAAGCGTGCTTCTGCACCTGGCATATCATCCCGCACAATGTTGCCGCCCACGCCGTAGACGGCATCACTTGTGCTATAGCGCCAGTAGGGCCCGCCTTGAAAGGATAAGGAGACCGAATCACTAAATTCAACCGCCGCCCCGGCCAGGAGGTTGATCAAGTTATAGGGGCCCACGGGGGTCAACTCGCCGAAGTATTTTCCTTTTGGAAAAAGCGGATTAAAGGTGCCGAGAGTATCGTCATTGGGGTCGGTATCTCCACTGATGAAGTTGGCGCGCAAAAAGAACCGAGAGGGCAGCCCCAGATCGACGCTGTACCCGGTTTCTGTTCCGAGAGTCCAAGCCAGGATGTTCTCGTCTTGGCCTAAATGATCAAACTGCCCGAATTGGCCAACGAGCTCATAGTTCCAATCGAGGGTTCCAGGGCCGATGGGCTGTTGCCCGAAGAAGCGGGTTCCAAAGGAATGGCGGAGTTCGCGTCCCGAGCCAATGCTGTAGGACGCCATCCGATCATAAAACCCAAGGTAGTAGAGATCGATGGCCACCTTATCCAGGGCGGCGAGGTCTTCTTCCAACTGACGTGTGGCATAGACGCCCCAAAACTGTTGATCCTCCGAACTTTGGTTGTCTAGAGGTTCGGGATCGATCCGCACCGGGCGCAAGTAAAAGGCCTCGGCTTTCCATCTGCTCCGCTCCCAGGCAGCGATGCCTCCGTCAAAACTGAGCGGCACATTAGGGCCGTAACGCGTGTCCACCAAGCGCCCCGTCCCAAAGGCGACAATCTGGCGGCCGACTTGGAGGCGTAGTCCCCCGCCGGTCCAGGGGACATCATAGGCAAGAAAGGCTTGGAGGAAGTCGATTTGTTCTTCATCAATGGGGCCGGGGCCCCGGGCATCGCCATCATTCGCCGCCAGAATTGCCTGCCCAAAAAGCTGGAACTCTGGCCCATTTTCTTCCACCGGGATCGTAAGGGAGGCGTAGGGCAAAACCCGGGTGAGGAGGTAGCCGCCGTTGTCCTGGGCGCCGGCGCCAAAGTCGGAGTTCTCGATCCATTCGTACTTCAAGCGCAGCTCACCCCCAAGGGAAATAAATGGATCACCGGGCTCGTCCCCCAAGCTCCAGTGTTTGAGCGGCTCCCACCAATAGCCCTCACGTAGGGCGGGGATGCCCAGGTAGTCATACTCTTCCAGCTGCCGCATGGGGCCCAGGGGTGGTGGCTCAGGGGGCGTTATTTGCGACCATAGAGGAGCTGCCATCCCCAAGAGCAAGAGGGTAATGACCTTGAGTTGTTTTGCTGGGAAGAGCCTCACGAGAAGACTAGATAGAACGATAGGTATGTTCCTCACTCAAGTCATGATTTGGGCCAGGGAGAGTGCTTATTATGCTAAGACAGCGTTGGAGGACCTTCTTTGTCCGTTTCTTATTCGGAGCGAGGCACTGGCATCTGGTTGGCGAGCGCTTCCGCCAACCCCAGGATTTCCTCGCGATCGTTCAGTCCCTCAACAAATCGCGCCGGAATCCCGGAGAGACCCACTTGCGCGCCGACGAGGCAGCCGGTCAAGATGGCGCGAGCTTGGTTTTGCCCGCCCCCATTGATCGCGTGGAGAACGGCGCTCTCAAAGTCATCGCGGAACCGAGCGGCCAGATAGTAGGCCGCGGGGAGTTGGTGGTAGATGGCACAGGGCATCCCGTAGACGATGGAGACCTTGGAAGCAGGCTCGATCTTGACCCCGGGGTCGGCGGCGGCTTCGGCCATGTAGCCGGGAGTCAGGAGCGCATCGGGCGAAGGAAAACGCCCGACGAGGGGCGGATCGGGATCGCCGGGTTGCGGTGCCTGCATGTTCTCACGGGTGATGGCGTGGAAGGGCAGTTCTCCACGTCTCACTAGGCGCATGAGTTTGTCGGATAAAGTGGGGTCCAGAGAATGGCCGTCGATCAACAGCCCGAGGGCAGAGTTAAACGCGACCGTCGCGCAAAGGACGGTGCTGTCACACTGCGTGAGTGCGGCGTTGCTGGAGACATGGCGGGCGATTTCCGTCGGGGAGCCCGCATACCGTACGGCGAGGGCGATGGTCCGCTCGACGGCTTCGGTCGTGTCGGCAAAGCCAGCGGTTTGCCCCCAAGGGAGACCTTGTTCGACCCGTCGCCGGTACGTCTCGCGGATAGATTGGCTGGTGTAGCCGCCTGGACCTTGAGCAGGGGTGCCGTCAAGTTGAGCGAGGAGGTCTTCGTCCATCCGGCGGCAAAAATCGGCTTCGTCGTAGCTGCCTTGGGCGGCTAATGACTGCGCCGTCAGCTTGAGGATGAACCCGGCTTGGGAAAGGTCACCGGCCTTCAAGCCAGCGTGATAGCGATGCGGCAACGGATCGCGGTACCCATCGATCCACTCCCCGTAGTCACGGTATTGTTCCTCCAGGTCATAATACCAATGGGGGCCGAGGCCGAGGGCATCGCCAATGAAGGCTCCGACGAGTGCGCCTTGGGCGCGGTCTTTCTTGGTGGTCGACATAAGGCAAATCGAAGGTGGTCAGTTACGCGTGGCCGATATTGGTTAATCATGGTCATGATACCTCGACTTTCCGTCGGAGCAAATGCAGCCCCATGATTGAATCATAAGAGGGCAATTTTTTGCGGTTTAACCCATTGGCTTAGACGCAGTTCGCTTCCTTGGTTTGGTCTGGCGAGGGCTCGAGAATTTGGAGCCCAGCCGAGGATTTGCTCGTTGGTGAAGGGCTCTTGCTCTCGCGCAAGCGGGTTGGAAATGGAGCCACCAGGAGGAAGGTGAGGAAGCCCGCCAAGCCAAAGAAAGCCACTGCCGCCAGCCACACCACGGTGACGAGGATTCGGAACTTTGCCCGCCAGCAGAACAAGCCGCTGAGGGCAACCAGCACTCCGGAAAAAGCGAGAGAGGAATAAAGATAGGCAGAGGAAGAGAGGCGGAAGCTATGCTCGGGCAAAACGGCAAGGCTCAGGACTTGTTTGCCCGGTGCGACGACTAGCCACCCCATCAAGGCTTGCGAGAGTGTCCATTCAGATGGCGGGGCATTATTGTCGATCGTGTGCGTGGCGACTAGCTGTCCATCGGGTGCCATGATCTCAAGAATCCGATCAGGTAACTTTGTTTCGGCATCATGGGGGGGCTTTCGGGGCGACATGAAGATGGTGTAATAGCGCGAGAAATCAGGTAAAGCCGTCACCGTAAAGTAGCGCCAATCCAGGAGCTCTTGGTGGTAGGGCAACTTGGCCAAGGGCGAGCCATCTTCCTGCAAAACGTGTAAGAGATCCTCGGTGGCAACAAAGATGATGGCCGGTTGCTCTCGCTCGAATCTCAGTTTTTCCACACTGAGGATATTGGCATCCTCCATTGAAAAAACCGTGGCTAGTTTGTTGGGGGAGAAGGTGAGGCTATAGACGTGGGACTTGGTGTAATAGAGATACGGCTCATCATCAGAGTACCGGGGTCCGCGAATGGAAGCAGGAAAAGGGACGGGCGTAGCCCCGGGCGCTTTGAAGCCCTCGGCATCGCAGAAGCCAATCTGGCGGCGACTTGGGATGTCATACCCAATGAAGTAGCGCTGATTCTTTAAATAGAACCAGACCTTGGGTTGACCGTAGGCAAGCCGTAGCGGCTGAACCGCTGGGGACCGATACGTTCTGTCGTTGAAATGAAGTAGCCGGGACATCCAGGAAGTCGTCTCGTCTGGACGAAAATCAAGCCAAGCGCTTTGCAGACGCGAATTCCAGTCGCTCAAGGTCTGGGCCTGTTCGGCTGAGAGCGGTTGCCCCTCCAAGGTGGTGTAGCTGGTTGTTCGGTCGGGATATTGGCTGACTTCAAGAAATACGGAGCCATCCCGAGTTAGGACAAACTGGCGAAAGGTGGCGCTGTATTTGTTCCACGGCAGAAACGCAACAAGCATGGCGACGAAGGTAAGCGTGACCGACACGCCGATGAGAGTGGCCGCACCCAGCCCGGTTTGCTCCAGCCC
>CAWUJC010000006.1:0-16873 GCA_963922355.1 uncultured bacterium
GTGCGCAGATTAATCTTACCAGCCTTGTTTACTTTGACGGGAACAGTCATAGACCAAGATAGTCAGCCACAATAGGAGGCTAGGTCAAATGCAAAAGGCCAGGAAGTATACGTCCTAATAAGATTGCAGCCATCGGCGGCTCGGCTTAAAGTGCCACTATTGTCATCATGATTAATTCTCCAGCCTCTGGCTAACGAATTTGTCCACGACCTCATGCCAGAAGATTACCCCCCCGAAGCGCAGCGCGATCCTGCGTCCATACCGCCTCCCGAACACCAGCCCCATCGCCGCCGTCGCCGCAAGCGCCGCTCGATTGCTGAAGCTCACGCCCGCGATAAGCGCATCAAGCGCAAGGTTGGTCCACCCAGCAAACTGTGGTGGCTCGCGCCCATCATCATCGGAGCTGGTGGCGGCTATTTCTTCTACACGACCGGCTTCTTCGACACCAAAGACAACACCCTAAGTGAGGAAGCTCGATTGGCCGCCTACAGCAAAAGTGGCGCCGAAGAAGTCCAAAAGCTGCGCAAAGCTCGCGGCTTTCGGGAAGCCAAACTGCCCGATAAGGCACTCCCGCTGCTCAACGAGTTGCTAAATCAAGATCCGGAACTGAGCGGCTTGGCCTTTGAACTGGCCCATGTGAACTACGAACTCGGGAACATGGAAGATGCCCGGGAGTTTGCTCTCTTGGCCCTTAAGCGAAACGAAAATATCGCGGTCTCCAATTACCTGATCGGCGTCACGTATTGTTTAAGCTCCCAGTTTCGCGACGCCCTGCCCTATTTCGAAGCGGCCTACAAAAATTACGACCAATCTGCCCCTCTTCTCCAGAACTGGGCTGATGCCTTGCGCGCGGTGGGTAAACCCAACCTCGCCATCGACAAGCTGGAACGGGCACTCGGCCAGCGCCCCGGCTCCAAGATTCTCCAGATGAAAATCGCTCTGACGCGCATTGATTCCGGTGAGGCGGGCGCCGTGCGCAAAGAGGCGGAGCGGGATCTACGCTGGACCCCCGATTACGTCCCAGGCCTCCTCATTTTAGCTGCAGTCAGCCTCCACGAAGAGAAGATTGATGAAGCCAGGGCCCACCTGGATAAAATCCGCGATGTGGCTGGCCCCATGCAGCTCAAGAACTATCTCCAAGATGTCTACTTCATGCGCTTTCAGGAGATCGAAAGCCTGCAGGAATACTTCCCGAACCAGGACGAGCGCCTCCAGCTCGCCGAACAATCTCAAAAACAAATGACCCAAGAACCGGAAACACCCAAACCGCCTCCCGCCAAAGCTGGCCCCGATTCAGGCGAAGGGGTGATGAAGAACATTCCCAAGGTCAACGTTAAGGATTCTAACTTGAGTTACCCAGTCAACTGACTGGCCTAGGAAATAGGTCGGTTTTCTGTTGCCCCTAAGCGGGACTTTTCCCATTGTGTTGTGATGGACCCTTTTACCCGAGAAGAATCGAACATTGTTGAAGTCGATAAGCCTTGGTTGCTGCGCAACATCGTTCCGCTTTGCGCGGTGGCGTTGCTGGTCGCAGCGGTGATTATCGGGATCTTGTCGTGGAACCTCCGCCAAAGCGCCTGGGAGTCTGAAGCACGCCTGGAAATCATGAAAGCCACCACCCCGGCTGAAAAGGTGGCCAAGGCCAAGGAATACTTCGGCACGCAGGAGGCCGCGCTGGCTCTCATGCAAGCCGCCTCTCAACAGTATGACGAGCGGGATTATGCCTCTGCCGTCGACACCTATAATTTGTATCTCCAAGAATACCCCAAGCATCCTCTCCGCCGAGGAGCCTTGCTGGGCCGTGGCTTGGCGATGATCGCCAACCAGCAGATCGAGCCAGCAATCCAATCCTTACAAGAAGCCACCCAAGGCAACTTTGACTCGGTTTACCGACCAGCAGCCATGTTTGAACTTGCCCAGGCCTACGCCCAATCCGGGAAGAAAGACCTGCAGGTTGAAGTACTCACGAAGTTGAGCGAAGACTACGCCACCTCCCTTTATGGTCGGCGAGCCATTGAACTTCTAGCTGAACTTAATCAGCCAGTGGCAGCCCAAGAGGCCAGCGACGAACAAGAGCAGGGTTAAGAAAGAACCCTTCTCTTAACATTGTCGCCCCCAGCTAGGGGGCATCAACGTCACAATCTTCCTTCTGAAGGAGTCATGTCAGCTTTGGCTGTTTCATGTCTCACGCCGTCGAGAGCTGTCGTGGAGCATATGTGACTGCCTGGCCTCTTGTTGCCTTTGCCCTAACAACTCTACACCTCCCCTAACGAGGCGAATTATTCTCGCTTTATCGCTACTCTGGATTTACGGAAAAAAAGGCACAAGAGCTTTCACTCTTGTGCCTTGGAGAAGTTGATCTTGGCGAACCTAGCTTAGTTCGTCGCAGCTGCGCTCGTGGTGGTTGGAGTCAAGCCTTCAAGTTGCAACATACGCTCCGAGCTACCCGGCAGAATCGCGGGAGGAAGTTCTGGCGGGTTCAGCAACTCACCGTTGTTGAGGTAGATCTTACAAGTGGCGAAGATAAGCAAGTTTGTCTTACGTGTCTCCTCCGCCTTGGACTGGAAAAGTCTCCCCAACAGCGGAAGATCTCCTAAGAACGGCACCTTATCATCAATGATCTGTACGTCATCACGAATCAAACCACCAAGCACCACTGTGTAGCCATCTTCCACGAAAACGCGAGTGTTCACACGGCGCGTGCTAAATACCGGTTGGTTGATGACGTTCTCATTCAAGATAGTTGAACCACTCGCCGAAGAGATGAAAATCTGCGTCCCGTAGTTGATGAAGCCATCAAACTCGGTCACCTCTGGGAAAAGAGCTAAATCGATCGTCTTATTATCAGCGCCAATCTGAGGTTTTACGGTGAGCTTAACGCCAAGATCACGTGTTTCAAATTCGGTGGGGAAGGCCGGTATGACTGTCGGGGGACCATTATCGTCATCCGAAACCGTCACACCAGTACTGGCCAGCTGCTGAACCGTTTCCGGAGGATCAAATTCCACTGGATAGAAGAAGGTGCGCGTCACGTTGATGGTAGCTTCACCTGCGTTCACCACACGAACCGAGGGGGATGAAAGCAAGTCAAAGCTCTTCTTCTGCGACAAGGAAGTAATCACCATGTTGAACACCTGGTTCGTCACCGTGCCAGAGATATTGAACACATTGGGAATCGGAGCGGAATTAGCACCAAGCAAGGCGTCTAAGGAACTCACATCAAAGCCTTGAGAACCACGTAAGGCCGACTCAGCGGCAACTTTACCATTCGGCACTCCCATGGCATTTGTCGGCACATAGTCAAAGAGGGTATTCGCATACGGGAAGTTGGGCGTATCCAAGGCATAGTTGAAGGTCAACTCGTTGATGTCGTTCTGCGAAATCTCAACCAGTTTGACCTCCACATCGACCATGTAGGTCGCTTCCGTTTGCGCCAAAGCAATCGCCTCGATGATCTCCAATTGATCCTGAGTATTGCGCACTTGGAGAATACCTGATTCCGGGTAGTAAACAGCGGTGCCTCCGTCCGGGAACACAATCCCACGGGCCTGAAGCTGGGCCTTAGCGTCAACCGCACCACGGGAACCACCGGAGGTAATCACCGGATTAACGGCCGTACGACGGAAAATGTCGTCCGTAGCTTCCTCTTCATTACCCCCACCTGCCGTGAAGAAATTTGGCGGAACATTGTACGTGCGATCAAGCAGGACGTCGGTTGATTCCGTTATAGGAACAATCACTACCGCAAACTCCTCTACCTTGAACTTTACGCCAGCTTTTTGCGTGGCGTAGCGTAGCGCTTCCTGCAAGGGAACATTGCGCAGGCGCATATCGAAACGACGAGCCGAGGCAGCCGCTTCTGGACGCACCACAAAACTCAGACCCTGTCCGCTTGGGTCAAATTCACGACTCTTGGCGGCGAAGAAGGCAGAAGCATCTTCGATGCTGGCGTTATTGAAAACAATGTCTGGAACAATGATATTCTCGAGCTTCTTCTTTGTTTCAAAACTCGGCAAACGAACCAAACTAATTTGATTGTTCTGAGAGAGATCGAGAACATTGACCGGAGATGGGATTCGCGCCCACTTACGTTCCACGTCTTCCAAACGGTCTTCCCGATTAGCCTTCATGGATTCATTGGCAATGAACTGCTTCTTTTTCGTGATCTTACGAATTTCTTTGGCCGCCGTTTCATTATAAGGATCGAGCGAGATGTTTCGGTTGAGTTTCTTTTCGGCTTCCTCAAATTGCCCGGTATTTTCATACTGTGCGGCGACCTTTAAGTTGCTTTCAACTTCTTTGACCTTCTTCACAAAGTTCGGATTAACAGCTGGATTTCCAAGCACCGCACTTATAGGGCCGTCTTTGATATTCTCCTCTAGCAAATCGAGCATCTCTTGTGCTTTCTTATTGCCTGGATCGACCATGAGGATCTCTTTCAAGACAACATAAGCATCATTAGTGCTCCCCTCTTCTTTCGCCACTTCGTAGAGCTTGAAATTAACACGAACCAACGAAGCCTTTGCCCGATTACCCAGTTGAGCCGTGGCATTGGAATGCCCCAGATTAGCCACGGCAAAAGCGTACTTGAGTCGGGCCTCTTTAAGATTGCCCTCTCGCTCAAGCTTCTCACCGTCCTTCAAAGCCTGCTGGGCAATGAATAGCTGTTCTTGCCGGCGGATAATCTCTTCCTGCTGGGCTTGCCTTTGGGCACCTGTAATCCCTCCAGAACCCGTCCCAACCGGACTGGAATCTGCTAAGGAGGACACGGTGCTCACTCCGAGTAGCAGAGCAAGGCTTCCGACTCGTTTCAATGTGATTACTAAATTCATCATCTGCTCAACTCCTTCACAACCTTACGGCGTCGTCTCTCCGTCCCCACTGTAGATCGTGGTTTCGTCTTCAAACTCAATCGTTCCGGCGCCAGAGGATATCGACTTTTCATCCGTGGCCACCTCAAACATTTCCTTGCTGGTATCTGGCTCGTACATGGCCTTGCTGTCGATCAGCATCTTACCATCATACATCTGCTTGGGATCATCCCGACGTACGCGGATGTAGCGAGGCGGAGGCGGTGGTGCGATCATCGGAGTAAGATCAGGGCTTACTTCCATCTTATCAATCTGCTCGTCAGGAAGCAGACCACTGTATAGTGGCGTACCATCACTCTTAATGAGACGAGCGGTGACAAACATGGTCAAATTACGCTTCACGCTCTGCTCAACCTTGCTCGTAAACAAGCGGCCCACCATCGGGATGTCTCCCAGGAACGGAACCTTGTCATTGATTTCCTGACGGTCCTCGCGAATCAAGCCGCCCATCATGATGGTCTGGCCATCCAAAACCTGCATCTTGGTTTTGAGCGAACGGACGCTAAAGATGGGCTGGTTCACAATACCATCTGCAATGACTTGAGGACCTGTCGCAAAATTACTGGCAACTAAGATGGGGAAGAAAGGCGGACCAATATCAATGGTGCCGTTTTGAGTGTAGAGAATTTGCGTAATGTTACCGCCGTAATCGATGAAACCTTCGAAGTCCACCACCTCTGGTTCAAGTTCTAGATCAATACGCTGATCTGGATAAGTGGTGGGCGTAACATTTAAGGTCACGCCAATATTACGAATCTCAAACTCGCGCGGCGTAGAGGGCAACACAATGAACACGTTTTCGCCTAAGCCACCATTCACTTCAATTAGGCCTTCATTAATCGTGAAGACTTCCGGGTTAATTTCCGGACGCTCAAACTCGGTAGGATAGCGAAGTTCGCGGACAATCTCGATCGTGGCTGGCGTGCGATTCTTAGTCGTCACTTTCGGAGATGCCAATAAGTCAACTCCCTGCACATTATCAATCGCCTGGACGATAGCCGCAAAACCGCGACCATTAATCACGGCACCAACTGCCAGTGTATTGAAGTCGTTCACACCAAGTGGCTGGCCATTGAGAAAGTTGGTCGGGGTAAATCCAGTACCAGGAGCGTTTAGACGCAAAAGCTGGTCAACCCCGTCTGCACTAATTCCTGCAAAAGCGCTAGCACCAGTACCCTGACCTGAAGTCTCTGCTGATCGAAGCGCTGACTGCCCGCCCGATTTAATCGTGCTGTTTAAGGGGAGGCTTCCTGGAAAGAAATTGTAGGGAGCCAAAGCAGGATTCGTCGCCGCAATGCTCGCCGTGGCCGAGTAATAATACTGGAAGTACAAAGCTTTTAACGAGTCATCGGTAAATTCAGCAAACTTGGTTTCAATTTCCACCTGCGGTTGCTCGGTGGCTGCACCAGAACGAATCAAGGCGTCGATGATGTCGAGCTCAGCTGGTGTATTCTTTACGATCAGCTTATTAACGTTGCCCAAGAAAATTGCGGTAGACCCAGGCGCATCAAAACTCACGCCCTTACTGCTCAAGACTTCCTTCACATCGACGGTGACGCCTTCTACATTACTGAAGCCGGCAGCGTCCGTACCGCCCGAAGCAACATCCGCCGGAATAAAACCAGGAGGTGCGCTAAAGGTACGAGTATCTAGGAACTGGGTACTCCCGGTCGGGGCCAAGACCACAGCGTACTCATCTACCTTCACTTGCAGATTCGTAATGGTGGAGACAAAGCGGAGGACTTCGCTCAGCGGCACATTACTTAAACTCAGAGAAACCCGACGGGTGATGTTCGGCGCATCTTCGCCTTCAGCGCCGGTGTTCAAATTCAACACAAAGTTGACGCCACGGGGTTCAATTCCCGTTTCATCTAACTCGAAAGCCTTTTGTTCCAAGAACCGAATCACTTGTTCGATATCCAAGGATTCAAACTGAATGCTTGGCACCGTGATCTGGCGAAGCTTCGTTTCCATCTGAGCCAGACGCGAGATATCAGCTTCCTGACGCTCTTGCTCATCTTCCGGCAAACCGTAGCTCGGCGGGACGCGCTCGTACCATTTCTCGGTGACGTCGAGCATCGCCTTCTCGCGCGTCATCTTCCGGAACTCGGTGGCTGCCTTGTACTTCTTCTTCTCCAGCTTGCGCTGCAACTGGCGTGCGGCCCGGTTGTAGGGATCGAGCGCCAAGATGCGCTTCAAGCGATCCGCAGCCTTGTCATACTGACCGGTGTCTTCAAAACGCTCGTATTCATAGAAAAGACGGCGAACAATCTTCACTCGTTCAATAAACTCGGGCGTAATCGCTGGATTTGAGGTCGACTCTTCGTCAACGCGCTGCCCTGCCGCAATGGCCTCTTCCTGACGTTCCCGCGCGGAAGCAAGACCCTGGCGATACGTTTGATTGGCTGGATCAAGGGCGACCGCCTTTTCGTACAGGCTGACCGCTTCGCCCCAGTTACCTTCTTTGAATTCAAGTTGAGCTTGCTCAGAGCGTACCGCAGCGAGACCGTAGGAAGCGCGTTGAAAATCGGCAGCAGAAGCCCCGGTGGAGTAAAGATTGTTCAGCGCATACTCCAAACGTTCGGAAGCAGCTTCCAGCTGACCATTGCTGCGAAGAACGTCAGCTTCCGAAATCGCCTGACGGGCGTTGACAGCTTGCCCTTGGCGCTTATTCGCCTCTTTATTCGCCTGCGCAGAGGCCCCTGGATTACTCGGAGCCCGAGGACCCGCCTTGCTGGTCGCCGGCGCTGAAGTGCGCGGCGGCGGTTGATCATTGGCCGGAACACTCAGCCGACTGCTCGCATCCGGATCATCCAAATCAATGGTGTCCGCAGGAGCGTTTTGGGCAACTTGCGTGCTGTTTTCCGGTTCGGGCAAGGCATCGCTGTCTTGAGCAAAGGCGGGCTTGACCACCAAAGCCGCTACAACGGCAACCGCGACATAACATGGGCGTAGAAATTTCATGAACCGCTTCTCTTTTATGGGCTTAGCTGTAAAAAGTCAATGGGCTTTCGTAATTTCAAGGACTTAGGGGGAAGATTCGAGCTCAAGTTCCAAGAGTTCGAGCTCGTTTCCTTCCTCCGGCGTCTCGGGCTGCCCAGGCACCAAACGCTCCTCCTCGGGGGTGACTTTCAGAATCGTGATATCTTCTTTTCCCTGCACCGGTCGAATCATGGCAGACTCCTCGGTGGCGCTAATCAACTTGTATTCAACCTCAGGTTCTTGCGGGATGCTAAAGTCTTCCCCGCGCTTGACCGGAATCTCTTTGGCCAGTTCGCCCGGCAGCAACATCACAAAAAAGGCGGTCAATTCCGCTAAGTCCTTCTGGTTGCCACGGATGAGCACTTCTTTCAAATCGACATCGGTCCGGCCCAGACGCAGCTCCGAGCGATCAAATTCGCGCTCGATGTTAATGCCGGGATCCAGTTCGACCACGATGTTTTCCTTGTAGCTTTCGATCTTCCACTTCGTACCAGGAATGGTATCACCAATCTTGAGCACCTCGGAACGGCGGCGGTTCCCCTCACTCGGCAGGTCCACATAGAAGATCGGATCCCCCGAAAGCACGTTGGTCGAACGGAACAGAACGGGATAGGGCTGAACTTCCAGCTTGCGCAGACGCAGGCGAGTCAAGAACGGCGGGTGGCTGGCCGGATCGATCGGGCTGGTCTGTGGATTAGCGAGGAACTCCAACTCGTTGTAAAAACCGTCTTCGTCTGGATCGAGTTTAAAGAGATCCGGATCACGAATATCCAGGTTGTACTTTTGCGCCCAGCCCAAGGTGACCTTCCCAGAAATTTCCATTTCGGGGCTACCTTCAATGGCAATGAGTTTCTGCCCGTCGAACATATAGTCTTTCGAGGTAAAGAGCCGATGTCCCTCATCATGTTCCGCCCATTCAGCTGGGCTTTTCCACTCCGCCGGGAGCTTTTCCCGGTCCGCATCCTCGAGTTGCTCCGGCATTTTCTGGCGCACATTATCCGAAGCGTTCACATAGATATCCTCCTTCGAAGGGAAGAAAAAAGCCAAGGCAGCCGAGCCCAAGGCCAAAAAGGCCAGAGCGACAACTAAAACAATTTTTTCAACAGGGTTCTTGTTCATCGTTGTGCTTGCCGGGTATCCGCTTCGTCCTCGGCGGGAATCTCGCCCAGCCAATCCACCAGATCGAAACGAACTTTGGCGGTAATTAGCTCGGTACCAAACGGGAGGAGCTTCGTCCCAGCGCTCGACTGAGAAGCAAATTGGTTTTGCAGCTCCGACATGCGAGGAGACTGACTCTGGCTTGTCGTCACCGTCACGGAACGCACCGCGTAGACCAACGGAGATTGCGCTAATTGATTGAGGAAGCCGCGCAACCCGGTCGGGTCGCCGATAAATTCGAACTCAAGCGGAAAGACCTCATACAGACCGCCCTCAGCTTTAGTCATGTTCAACTTGAGTTGATCACCGCCTCCGGAATTATTGCCAGAACGAGAACTTGCCGGGCGAGTCAGATTCGTCTCGCCGTCTTCATCAAAAGTCCGGCGAATGCCGAGAAGTTGGCGCACACCCCCGGCTTCGGCCAAGGCTTTAAACGCCATCTCCACCCCGAGCAATTGCTTGGAAAGCATCTTCGTCGCGTCTGCCGGAGGCGTCGCGGTGGTCGCATAGCGGCTGTAGCCAAAGAAGTAGCGCCCGTCCGTGACCGCGGGCAGTGAAATATTGGCCTTGCTCGCCAAGGCAATCATCCGATCCACCGCGGGGGCCAACTTGGTCGTCTTCCAGGCCGTGGGGTTCATCGCTTCGACGCTCGACAGGAGATGTTCCTCCGGGCGCAGCACTTCGTTTTCGATCGGCTCCAAAGTGGCCTTCATTTGATCGATGTTCTGCTGGAGAATATCGACCGTGCGCTTGGTTGGCGTGTAACGCTGGCGCTCGTAACCCATTTTCTTACTCTGGGCTTGCGTGAGGCGCTTGCTCGCCTCGGCCTGCAGCGTTCCGGTGTACCACCAACCCGCAATGCCCAGAATCAGCACCACCACGGCGGCGCTGATCATGATGATTTGAAATTTGGAAAGATTCTTCATCCTGGCGATTAGGGCTGCACGTTGATGGGTTTCTTGAGCTTGACCACCATGGAATAGGCGGAAGCCAGGTTATCCTGTTGACCTGCTTCCGTCGCAATGTCGACCACCTCACCAAACCAAGGCAGCTTGAGGAGGTTTTGCTCGAATTGGGTAATCACGGTGCCGTCGTGCTGCACGGTATCGGGGTGGCTGTGGTAAAGCCCCTTGATAATGAGTTCATTGACCTCAGGAGCCAGTTGGATTTTGGGGCGATTCTGATTGCTAGGCCTTTGGTTATCTTCTTGACGAATTTCCAGCGGCTTGTCCAAGGTGAGCCCTTGGTAGGTGGGGGTGAGCGACGTAATCCAAACCCCAGCCGGGATGGCTCCGCTGATGGCTTCCAACATTTCGGCCCAGTCTTCTCGCTGCCCAACGAGTTTCTTAACCGCGTTGTACTCGACCAGGGTGGCGTCCGCTTCTTCTGTGAGCTGCTTGGTCTTGGCGGTGAAGGATTGAAGCTGCCGATTCTTCCCGTCAATGTTTTGGGCCATCTCGTCGGCAATCACGGCTTGTTGCCAGTTAAAGACGCTCAGCAGAACAAAGAAGACGATCCAAGCGGCCAGTGCCATGAAGTAGTATGGCTTCTCGCGAGCTTGTTCCTGCTTGGCTTGCAGCTCCGGCGGCACTAAGCCGACTTCCACCGGACATTCGCCGGATTCGCGAAGGGCCAGCCCCACGATTTCCCCGGCGTAGCAGGAATTTTCCTCCAGGTAGCTCTGGTCGATCCCCGTTCCCAGCGTGACGTTGCGCAGCGGGTTGAAGTACTCGACTTCGAGGTTGAGCTTTTCGGCAATAAAGACGTCCAAATAAGGCAGCTGGGAGGAGCCGCCGGAAAGGAGGACGCGTTTGGGCGCTGAGCCCCCCTGCTGGGTTCGGTAGAAATTGATCGAGCGGTTAATCTCATTGTGCAACCGCGTCATCGTCGTGCGAATAAGCTTCGAGATGCGGGCCGCATCTCGGTCATCCGGATCGGCGTAAGCGCCCCCCAGGCTGACAAAGCCCTTGCCCTTCTTCAACGTTTCCGCCGCCACAAAAGGCTCTTGCAGGTCGTTGCAGATGTTCTGCGAAAGGAGGTTGCCCGCGATCGCGACGCTCCGGGTCCAAAGGTTATCCTTCTCAATAAAGAGCAGGTTGCTGGTGCGCGCGCCCATGTCGATCAGGAGCGTGCAGTCATCCGTGGCGGGGTAGTTGTAGCGGAAGGCGTTGTAGAGCGCCAAGGGAGAGACGTCGATGAGCTTGGTCTTCAACCCGGCGGTTTCCGCCGCCCGATATTCGCTCTCGAGCATGTCGGCCTTCATCGCGACGATGATGGCTTCCGTTTCCCCCTGCACGCGGCCCGGCATGAGTTGGTAATCCCAGGAGACTTCGTTGATTGGGAACGGTACGTTCTGCTGCGCTTCAAAGCTGATCATTTGATCAACTGCGACGGCGTCCACCGGCGGCAGCTTGACGAAGCGGAGAAAAACAGACTGGCCGGAGATCGACAGGATGGCGGGCTGCGCCTTGATCCCCAACTGGCCCATCAACTCATTGAGGGTCGAAATCACCGCCGGGAAGCGGGCTTCTTCCTTATTGGGATCAAGCCCTAACTCTTTGGTACCAAATCGGTTAATCTGCAACTGACCATTTCCCGAGAGTTGGAACTCTCCGATCTTGATCGTGTAAGTTCCGATATCGAGGGCGATGACTCGGGCGGCTCCTGCCATGATGGTACTTCTTAAGTCTTAGACGTTGTGAACGGTGGGACGCGTCATCCGACGGTTCAACGCCAGGGGAAAAGGTTATCGATTATCGATCTTGATGGGCGGATAGGCAATGGTATCCGACGCGATGAAAGGACACTGGTTTTGGCGGTAAATCTGGCCGTCGATGTTGGGTAGTCGCTGGAACCACTGGGCCTGCTGGCCTCTCTCTTCATTCATGCTTTTAGCATCGACCTGGCGGCGGTTGGCAAAAGCCTCGACGTGAATATTCAACTCGGGATTCTTGCGGCGCTCCATGATTTCGCGACCGCCATAGCGTTGAATCGTCTGCGGCGGGATGTAAAGAGAGCCGCGGTTCTCGCCGACCGGGAGGTTGACGTAGGTGACATCACCCGTCAGGACGACCGAGTCTTCGTACTTCTTGTCGCGCGGATCGCGCTTGGACGGCACTTCAACGTAAACGCGGAACTCCGCTTCTTCGAGAAAGTCGACCCCTTCCGGAGCGTTAATGGTGTAGGAAAAATCGACGATCATCCAATCCTCTTCGCCTCGGCGGGAAGCTTTCTTCGCCTTGGAGCCGGGTACCGGAGTGTTCGGGGCCTGTGCGTAAAACGGGGTAACTTCGAGGATTTCAATTTCTTTGCCCTTTGATCGCTGGGCCCACCCAACGTCCGCTCCCCATGCCAAAAAAACAATTGCAGCAAACCCAGTCAGACAAAATTGGGAAATCTTCATGCCATCGTTTTAGGTTTTAGAGACAAATAGGTCAAATTATTTACACCTTTTTCTATGCAATATAGGAAACCTCCCTGAAAAACCTCTTTCGCCCACGCAGGCGAAAAAGAGCCCGCACAAGCTGTAGAATTGGCTATAAATCGATACTTTCGCCGATCGCTGGCAGGTGCAAGGTTGCTCCCACTGCTTGAAAAGCTGCTTGGGCCGCCGCTCGATCAACCTGAATCGGCGGGAACGTGTCGTAGTGCACGCCAACGATCTGGGAGGCACCGACGTAGCCAGCCGCCTTGGCGGCATCAACCGGCCCCATCGTAAAATGGTCGCCGATGGGCAGAACGGCAAACTTGAGGTCAAACTCCTCGCCGATCAATTTCATGTCATAAGTAAGAGCCGTGTCGCCCGCGTAATAGAAACTGCCCTGCCCCGCATCGGCGCTTGTGACCACGAAGCCAGCCGGATGCCCTCCATAGGTTCCGTCCGCAAAAGAACTGGAGTGGACGGCATTCGTCAGCTTGACCTGGCCGAATTCAAAACTCGCCGCACCGCCATGGTTCATCGGCATCCCGTGCTCATGCCCCTGAGCCTGCATCCACATGGCCACTTCGTAGGGCGCGATGACAAAAGCCCCGGTGCGTTTGGCAATCGCGACCGCGTCTAAGACGTGATCCTGATGCGCGTGCGAGAGCAAAATAAAATCAGCCGGAACCTCATCGACCTGAATCTCCTTGGCCAATTCATTGCCTGTAATAAAGGGATCAAAGAGAAGATTCTTACCGTTCACAGAGACGCCAAAACAGGCGTGGCCATAGTTCGTCAGGGTCATGCTCATAAGGGTCAAGCTACTGCGTGTTGAGAGGGATGCAAGGGTGGTCAGATCGACGTCCTTTCTGTCACACAATTGTAACGAAGATGCGGTTGTCCCTACATACCCAAACAGGCATATTACGACCACACGTCACGCCCAACCTCCCCTTCTCATGACCCTACCCCGCCTGCTTACTTCCGCTCTTGCTTTCGCCTTTGCCGTGGCCTCTCCCGCCTTGGCTGAAGATACCATCATCATTGACGGCTCCAGCACCGTTTACCCCATCACCAAACTAGCGGGCAAAGCTTATGAGAAAGAGACCAACGACCAGGTCAAGGTCAACGTCTCCTTCTCGGGAACCACCGGCGGCTTCCGTAAATTCGTCAAGGGCGAGATCGACATTGCCGACGCTTCTCGCCCCATCCTGAAAGAAGAAATCAACGCGGCCAAAGCCAACGGCGTCGAGTATGTCGAAATCGCGATCGCCTACGACGCCTTGACCATCGCCATCAACCCGAAGAACGAGTGGCTCAATTCCATCACCACCTCTGAGCTCAAGAAACTCTGGGAACCAAATGCGCAGGGCAACATCACCAAGTGGAACCAGATCAATCCCAACTGGCCGGACGAGGAAATCTCCCTCCTCGGCGCGGGCACGGATTCCGGCACCTACGACTACTTTGCCGAAGTCATTGTTGGAGGCAAAAACCTCCGCCAGGACTACCTGGGTAGCGAAGATGACGTGGTGATCGTCGATGGCATCGCCAGCAACCCGAACGCGCTGGGCTTTCTCCCCTACTCCTACGTTTTCGAAGCCAAGGAAAAGATCAAGCCCATCGCCGTGAGCCATGATCTAGACGCTAAAACCGGCCAAGCCTTAAAGGGCGAGCCGATCATGCCTTCCACCAAGGCTGTCTATCAGGGCATTTACTCCCCGCTGGGCCGTCCGCTGTTTCTTTACGTAAATGCGAAGTCTTACGAAGAGAAACCTTATCTCGCCAGTTTCCTCAACTTCTTCATGGAGAATGCGTCTTCCTTTATCCATGAGGCACACTACCTGCCACTTTCCGAGGTCGCCTACAAGAAGGCCCAGCGCCACCTCAAAACCAAAAAAACCGGCACCCGCTTTAACGGCGAGCCGGTCACCGGACTCGCCGACTATAATATCTTCACTCTCCAGCCAAAATAGAGCCTCCGCCAAACTGGCGAAGCTCTTCCAATGCCTGGGCGATAAAAACCGCCTCCGCATCCTTAATCTCTTGTTCGAGCGGCCGCTCTGCGTCTGCCATCTGCAAGAAGTCCTGGATGCTTCCCAGGTCAAGATGTCCAAGCACCTCAAGCTGCTGCGCGAGCGTGGATTCATCCAGCGTTCGCGTTTTCAGAACTGGAGCGTCTACCACCTTCCAGCAGAGCTGACTGCGGAGCAAGCAAGCTGCCTGGAAGCCGTACGCAGCTGCGTCCAGGGCGAGCCTTCCTTCGTGGAAGACTTACATCGCTTAGCCGAGCTGCCGGACGACTGCCATCCTTACGAAAAGATGCGCGAAGTTTTTCCCCAGCTCTACGCCAGCCTACGTTCGCCCCAGCGCGCGAACCACTTGACGTCGGCTCAGCCTGCAGTTCAGTAAAAGGGTATGCCAAGCAGTCTGGAAGATGAGTGGATCGACATTATCGGCAAAGCCGTCACCGGCCCGGATCGTGATCTGGGAACCTTAAGCCGCGCCTCGGGTGTCCCCCGCGCCCAACTCGAGAAGTTACTCAGCGGCAAGCTGAACCTGGATCACCTCAAACGGCTCGCCCCCAATCTTGGGTTGAGGGCCGAGCCCTTGCTCGAGATTGCTCAGGGCAAGTATCAGCCCAAGGTTCAAGCGCCGAAGGAAGGCTTCCTTATGCAGACCACGCCGTTTGGCGACATGGAAGTGAACGCCTATTTTCTTTGGGATCCCAAGACCAAACGCGGCCTCATCTTCGATACCGGCGGCAACGCCAAAGCGTTGATCAATCGCGCGAAGAAAGAGCAGATTACGGTGGAAGCCATCTTCCTCACCCATTCGCACGGGGATCACATCTTCGACCTGCCGGCTTTGCAGCGAGCCACCAAGGCGCCCACCTGGATCGGTGAAGGCGAAGAGATCCCCGAGGCAAAACCGTTCTCCGCCGGCCATGCGTTTGATCTGGCCGGATTCCACGTCGAGACTCGGTTGACCCGCGGTCACTCACCTTACGGCATCACTTATGTCGTTTACGGCCACCCTTGCGGGCATGACATCGCCATCGTGGGCGACGCCCTCTTCGCTGGCTCGATGGGGGGCGGGCGTGTCGATTACGCCGATGCGCTTAAAACATCCCGTGAGCGCATCCTCTCTCTAGCCGATGAGACGCTACTCTGTCCAGGCCATGGCCCCCTCACCACCGTCGCGCTCGAAAAGAAGCATAATCCATTTTTTTAAGCTTCGGCGAAGCTGGCGTTCACTTTTCCTTTGCTTTTGCGCCGCGCTTCTTCCAGCATAGCCCTAGGCCCAAAGGAGTTGTTTGCCTTGTCTGGATCCCCGGCTATCTACCTGTCCTTGCTGCCCGCGCCCTCTCGGCTCCGGTTTGATCAGCTTTCTCCTACCCCCTTCTCCGCGAACCATTACTTTCAAGGAGACCTCGCATAATGGATGGCACCGTTAAATGGTTCGATAACAAGAAGGGCTTTGGCTTCATCGAAAGCCCCAGCGCCAGCGGTGATATCTTTGTCCATTTTTCCGCCATTGACGGTGATGGCTTCAAAACGCTGGAAGAAGGCGACCCCGTCCAGTTTGAAGCCGAGGAAACCAACAAGGGCTGGAAAGCCACCCGCGTCGTTAAACTTTAGCCGTCGCCATGCGTTTCCCCCTGGAGCTTCCCGGCCACCGGCTGGAATTGCAAACCCGCGTTTTCGGCACGCCCCAGCTCGTGCTGGATGGTCAGCCCGCTCCGCAGCAAGGTGGCGTCTATCAGCTCCCCGCTGGCGACGGTAAGACGAAGGAAGCTCGCCTGGTTTATTCCAACGATCCGTTCATCCCGGCGGTTGAATCCGAAGGCGAAGTCAACGAAGTCGTCTCCCGCAGCCCGATTGCCTTAGGCCTGTCGATCCTCCCACTCGTGCTTGGCGCTGCGCTCGGCGCCAACTTGGGCGATCGGCTGGGTGGTTTCGCCGTCCTCGTCCTTGGCGTGCTCTGCGGCTCCATCGTCGGCTACTTCTTTCAGAAAGCCGTCTACCACGTGCTGCGTAGTCCCAATCATCCCGTGGCGCGCATCCTGATCACCGTTGGTCTTTACCTCGCGTTGCTCATGCTCGCGGTGTTTGTCTCCGCGATCTTGGCGCTGCTCTTCCCGGATAAAATGGCGGCCTAGAGCTTATGACAAAAGTCCCGCGTCCCCGCGCCAAACTTTTGTCACAAGCTCTAGCTGCCGTCCGGCTTTAGGATCGACTGAAGCTTGTCGCGCAAAGAAGCCGCCACCTCAGGCGGCGCAATTTTTCCGTTCAGCACTTCGCCCGCTGAGACTGGCCGACCGTAAGCGCGATTGGTCGTGCCGTGATCCACCGTGAACGTAACGCCCTTAAACGATAAGCCGCCATAAACCCCATCGGTGCTGCTGTAAACATACACCGAGGAATCTGGCGCCCACTTA
>CAWUJC010000007.1:0-16402 GCA_963922355.1 uncultured bacterium
GTTCGTGCGATGGGGCCGATCAACTCCGAAGGGCGTTGGAGCCGGTATTTGGCCAAGAAAGTCATGGGGCTTTTCCTCAAATTCCTGGTTCTCCATGTCAGCCGCGGCAAACAACTTGTCGTGATCGACTACACCGATCACCGCTCTGTCCATCCGCGCGACTGGGCTTTGCTTAAACGCTGCACGCTCTATTTTAAGCGCGAGTTGGCCGATAACATCTGGAGCAGTCTGGAAGGCGCGATCCCGGAAGGCACCAACTTGGGCAGCGTCTCTCATGATGAGGAAATGGCGGCCCTCGCCCAGAAACTTCGACCTATTTCGCTCGGGATAGAAACCGTCGAGGAAGGGTTACTCGAGACCGAAAAGAAGTATGATGTCTTCTACTCGGCGCATAACTATCAGATCCATCCCGCCCGGCTCAAGGCGCAGGAGACGATTAAACGTCTGGAGGAGCAGGGCCTGCGGATCGCTCCGCATGACCATTGGCTCTCGGATGAGGAATTCAAGGAAGTGGTGAGCCAGACTTGGCTTTGTCTTTCTCCCGGCGGTATCGGTTGGGACTGCTACCGACATTACGAGGTGGCGGCCTATGGCTCGCTCCCGGTGCTGACCCCGCCTTCGATCACTCCCCACAAGCCTTACACCGACGGAGAGGACGCCTACTACCTCCAACCCGATGAGGACTGGAGTGCAAAACTCACCGAGTGGCTGACGAACAAGGAAAAGCTGCGGGAGATGACGAGCCGTGCTTTTCAACATGCGAAGACGCATCATACCTTTGCCGCACTCAGTGCCTACCTGATGCGGGAGATGGAATCCCACCTCCAAGCTAAGAAATGATGCAAGCCGGGGAGGGCATCTGCGTCTTATGATCGTAAAAAACCCTTGCGCTAGGGTGAGGTTTGTTATAATCCATGCGTCAGGTGAATAATTTCAAAACCCCCATGCTTTTGTGCAACGTCGACTATTAACGACTTTCCGGTTCCCTCTATGAAGGTAGAACCCGCACGTTTTCACCCTCTTGCCCCGGTCTCTGCCGAGCAGGTGATTTTCTTTTACCACCTAACCTAACCGCTAACCCCTGATCCAGCCACTTGCCTCCACGCCGCAAAAAGCCCCGTCCGTTTAACCGCCGCCCGCAACTCCCGCGGGTGGACCACCGCATCCGCGTCCGCGAAGTTCTCCTCATTGATGAGAACGGGAAGTCCCACGGACCGACCCCGATCCAGAAGGCCCAGGCCATGGCCAAGGAAGCCGGCCTGAATTTGGTGGAAGTAGCAGGTAATGCCCGCCCGCCGGTGTGCAAGATTCTCGACTTCGGTAAGTACAAGTACGAGTTGGCCAAGAAGGAGAAGGAGAACAAGAAGCCGGCCTCTGCCACCAAGGTGAAGGAGCTTAAGTTCCACATGAACATCGATGGGCATGACTACGAGACCAAGCTCAAGCATGCCGAGCAGTTCATGATGAAGGGGCACAAGGTGAAGATCTTGATGCAGTTCCGCGGCCGCGAAATGATGCACACCCAAATCGGCAAAGACGTGCTCAAGCGCATCGTCGTGGATATGGAGCATATTGCTACCCCAGATTTTGAGCCGAAATTAGTTGGCAGAAACATGACTTTGATGTTTACTCCCCTTCCTGCCAATAAGCGGACCCGTAAATATACGGCGGACGATATTGACTTGGACGACGAGTTCGAAGACACAGAAGACGCCATTGAGGAAAACGATGGCGACACTCCTGAAGATGAGAACGAGTCTGAGACCCTGGAGACTGAAAAGGCCAACGCCTAGTTTCCAACTCTCCGCGATCCCATCCCCCTAAACCACAAGACCAATGCCTCGTAGCAAAACCACCGTGTGCAAGACCCGCAAAGCGGTTGCCAAGCGCTTTAAGGTGACGGCCAAGGGTAAGGTGCTGAGCAACAGCTCGGGCCGCCGCCACTTGTCCAAATCCAAGAACCGCAAGCGCATGCGCCATCTTGCCAAGACCAAGGTGCTGTCCGAATCAGAATACGGACGCATCGAGAACAGCCTGCCCTTCGGCGGTCGTAACTAGACCACCCAGGCAGCCGCGAGGAACGTCCGGGCCGCATGACTCCGGCTTCCCGCGCCTAACAACCCTCAAACAAGGAGAAAGCCATGCCCCGAGCCACAAATGGTCCCGCCTCGCGGGAACGTCGCCGCCGCGTCCTGAAGCAAGCCAAAGGCTTCCGCGGTAACCGTAGCAAGCTCTACCGGTACGCCAAAGACGCGACCTTTAAGAGCCAAACCTGGGCCACCCGCGACCGCAAGAACCGTAAACGTACGTTCCGCGGTCTCTGGATTGCCCGCATCAACGCCGCCTGCCGCGAAGCCGGTATGACCTACAGCCGCTTCCTCGAAGCGCTCAAGAAGGCCAACATCGAGATCGACCGCAAGGTCCTCGCCGAACTGGCCGTCAACGAGCCGGCCGCCTTCCAGGCCATCGTGAAGGAAGCCCAGGCTGCCTAAGCAGCGACAGTTTTCAGGCTGCTCGTGTAGCTTGAACGCACTTTACGAAAACCCGCCTAGAGATAGGCGGGTTTTTTTGTGGCGACATTCCTCATGAAGCGCCCGGTGATGCTGTTCCATAGCCTAGTTGGGGGTGGCGTCACGCTGCGGTGATTTTTTGGGTTTTGCGCGGTGGAGGAAAGACGTAGTTTGTCGGGATGCGCGTTTTCTTGGGTTTGCTCTTTTTGTCAATCTGCCTTTCTGCCCGGGCCGAACTTGTGGTCCTTCCGGTGGGGAAGGACACGGATTGGTTGTACACGGTTGCCGTTGGGAAAGGTGGGCAACATTTTGGGGTTTCGCTTATGAAGAATGGGTTGTTGGCTTACACGACCTGGGGCAGCGATGGCCAGGAACAACCCCTGAAGGAGAAGACCTTCCCACTCTCACCTGAGCAGTTTCAGGCCAGCAAGGATCGGTTAGATCAGCTCTTTACCAAGTTCGAAGCGGCGGGCCTCAAGGAGAAACAGGGCGCTCCAGTCGTTTATTCCTTCGAGCAGGTGGGGGAGAAGGAGTCACGGACCCTGAACTTTAGCGGCCATGCCCCCGAGTTGATTGGCTTTTTGATGAGTATGGCCCAGGTCCACCAGATTCAATATCCCTTCCTCCTCTAGTAAAGTCCGACGCTGTCCGCTTGCCCTTTGGCCAGCCTTGCCCTATTCCTACCTATCCCATGCAGGAGAAGATTGAAGCCCTACAGAACGAGGTCCTGGCCGCGATTGAAGCCGCCAGCAACCCGGCCGATTTGGAAGAAGTCCGCGTTGCTTACTTGAGCCGCAACGGCAAGGTGCCGGCGCTGCTTGCTGGGATGAAGGACGTCTCCAAGGAAGACCGTCCCGTCATCGGCAAACGGATCAACGAGCTGAAGACCGCGGTTGATTCGGCCTTTGAGGCACGCAAGGAAGCGCTGGAAGACGCCGCCGGGGACGAGGACCACGATCCGACCTTGCCGGGCCGGATGCCTCGCCACGGCACGCTGCACCCAGTGCTGGCTTTGCGTGACCGCTGCATCGATATCTTCCGCCGCCTCGGCTACGCCTTAGCCGAAGGCCCGGACATCGACACCGAGTGGCACAACTTCGACGCGCTCAATACCCCGGCCGATCACCCCGCCCGCAACGAGCAGGACACCTTCTATCTTGATGAGTCTCAGCTCAACGAACTGGAGCCGGACATCGGCATCGAGACCAGCTACGGCCGTCGCCTCCTGCGCACCCACACCAGCACGGTGCAGATCCGCACGATGTTGAAGAACAAGCCGCCGGTGCGGATCATCGCCCCGGGCCGCTGCTACCGCCGCGACGAAATCGACGCCACCCACTTGATGTCCTTCACCCAATGCGAGGGTTTGGCCGTCGACGAGGGCATCTCCCTGGCCGATATGAAGGGCACGCTGGAGTTCTTCTTCAAGGAACTGCTCGGGCCAGACATTGTCATCCGCTTCCGTCCGCATTTCTTCCCTTTTACGGAACCGAGCTTCGAGTTCGATATCTCTCGCCCCGGCCAGACGATCAAAGGCAAACAGTGGCTCGAGCTGGGCGGCTGCGGCATGGTCGACCCGGAAGTGCTGACCGCTGTCGGCATCGACCCGGAGAAGTACACCGGCTGGGCCTTCGGCTTCGGCCTGGAGCGCCTCCCGCTTGTTCTCCACGCCATCCCGGACATCCGCACCTTCGTGGAGAACGACGTCCGCTTCCTCCAGCAGTTGGGCTAGCAGCGTGACTTCATCTTTTTTTTCACGCAATGGCCGCAAAGTTCGCAAAGGATGCAAAGAGGTCCAATTCATTTATCGATTGGTCTTCCTCCAAGCAGGTACACCACTTCGATCAGTATGAAGATCTAAATGAGCTTACCTTTCCACAAGTGTTTGTTTATGGGGACGCGCTTCGTGATATCGGACGAAAAAAGGATGCTCTCCGTGTGATCGAGAGCCTAAAGGAGAAGGACTTTGAAGAGTATGCGGATCAGGTTGCATATCGGATTCCGATGTATTTAGGAACTGTCTACAAAGACATGGGAGACCTTCCTCAAGCGGTTAGCCTCTTCCGCGAAGCTTTGGAGCTCAATTCCCGAACAACGGTCACCTATATTTATCTCGCTTCTGCTTTGCATGAATGTGGGGAGTATCAGGAGTCTTTGGAGGTCTTGGATAGAGCACTTAGTATTAAAGGCGATACCGACGAGGTGTATCTCAACATGGCTCTAAACTTACGCTCGATGAAGTGTTATCAGGAAGCCTATGAGGCCGTGCAAAAGGCGCTTGAGATTGATCCAGAGTACAAGAGTGCCAACATCCTTCGGGACGATTTAAGCGAGGTCGTAGAAATGACTTAGCGGCCTTTGCGACCTTAGCGCGAAATATAATTCCCTTCCGGCTCTGGCCTTGACCCGGGGGCCGAGATGCGGAGAATGGCAGGCTTCCGATGAACTACAAGGACACGCTCAACCTCCCGAAAACCGACTTCCCCATGCGGGCCAGCTTGCCGAAGCGCGAGCCGGTGCTGCTGCAAAAATGGACTGAGGCGGACATTTACGGCCAGCTCATGGAAGCCCGGGCTGAGAGCGAGCCTTTCCTCCTGCATGACGGCCCGCCTTTCGCTAACGGCGACGCCCACATCGGCCACTTGCTCAACAAGACGCTCAAGGACATCGTCCTGAAGTACAAGAACATGACAGGCCACTTTGCTCCCTACGTCCCGGGCTGGGACTGCCACGGCCTGCCGATTGAGTACAAGGTGATGAAGGAGCTGGGCGGCGACGTGACCGACCCGGTGGAGATCCGCCAGCGCTGCGCCGCCACGGCCGAGAAGTTTATCGACATTCAGCGCGGGCAATTCCAGCGCCTGGGCGTCTTTGGCAATTGGGACGATCCGTACATCACCATGCGCCCGGGCTACGAGGCCGAGGTTCTGCGCCTCTTTGCCGACATGGTCGAGCAGGACATGGTCTACGAAGGCCTGCGCCCGGTGCTCTGGTCGACGGGCTGCCAGACCGCTTTGGCCGAAGCCGAGGTCGAGTACCACCAAAAGGTCGATCCTGCCGTTTACGTGAAGTTCCCGCTGACCGCGGTGAGTTGCCAGGAGCTGGACGTGCCGGAGGGCACTAGTCTGCTCATCTGGACGACGACCCCCTGGACGCTTCCGGCCAACTTGGCCGTGGCGATCTCGAATAATCTGAATTACCACGTGGTGGAAACCTCCGATGGCATCGTGGTGCATGCGGTGGATCTGACCTCCCAACTCGCCGGTAAGATCCCCGCCTTGGCCGAGCCAAAGGAAGGCGGCCTGAGCAAGTTTGTCTCCGCGGATGACCTTCTCGGCCTCGAGTACCAGCATCCATTCATCGACCGCACGAGCAAGATTTACGCGGCGGACTTCGTTACTGCCGACGCCGGTACGGGCCTCGTGCACATCGCCCCTGGCCACGGCGCGGACGATTACCAGCTTGGCTTGCGGAACGACTTCTTTGGCCACGGGGTGGTCAGCCCGGTCGACGACGCCGGTTGCTACACCGAGGATTTCCCCGGTCTGCCAGTGAAGGGCAAACTAGTCTTCAACGCCAACGATGACGTGATCGCGTTGCTAACCGAGAAGGGGCTGCTGATGGCGAAAGAGGATTATCGGCACGATTATCCGTTCTGCTGGCGCTCCAAGACGCCGATCGTCTATCGCGCGGTCAAGCAGTGGTTCATCAAGATGGAAGCTTTCCGCGGCGATGCCCTCAAGGCAATCGATACCGCTGCCTGGATCCCGAAGTGGGGCCGCAACCGCATCTACGGCGCGATCGAAAACCGCCCGGACTGGTGCATCAGCCGCCAACGTAGCTGGGGCATCCCGATTCCCGTTTTCTACGGGGAGGGCGGGCAGGCCTTGCTCAACGCACAGTCAGTCCGCGCCTTTGCTGACGTGGTCGAAACCGAAGGCACCGACGTCTGGTTCAAATCTGGCGACGACGAGATGGCCAAGCGCCTGGGTCTGCCGGGTGGCCTGCGCAAGGGGCGTGATACGCTGGACGTGTGGATCGATTCCGGCAGCAGCCATCGCGCGGTGATGAAGCAGCGCGCCGAGTACGCTCGCTGGCAGGATGGTGACAAGCCCGTGGTGGCTGATCTGTATCTGGAAGGCAGCGACCAGCATCGCGGTTGGTTTAACTCCAGCCTCTCAACCGCCACGGCGGGTAATGCGGATCGTCAGGCGCCCTACAAGGCGGTGCTGACCCACGGTTTCGTCGTCAACGAAAACGGCAAGAAGTACAGCAAGAGCGATGGTGCGATGGACCTGCACACGTTGGTCGGAGAGTTTGGCGCCGACGTCACCCGCCTCTGGGTCGCCAGCGTGGAGTACCGCGGCGACCTGCCGTTCCAGATTCGCAAGGCCAAGCACGGCAACGAAATCGTGGGCGTGAGCGACACGTATCGCGCGATCCGCAACACCCTGCGCATCTTGCTTGGCAACCTGGATGACTTCGAGCCGAAGGCCGACGGCGTGCCGTTCGACCAGCTTCGCGAGATCGACCAGTACTTGGTTTTCCGCGCTTGGGATTTGATCAACCGCTGCGCCGAAGCCTACGAAGCGTACGAATTTCACAAGGTCTTTCACGACATCAACCAGTTCTGTGCCAATGACTTGAGCGCCCTCTATGTCGATGTGACCAAGGACCGGCTGTACTGCGATGGCGCCAAGTGGCAGAGCCGCCGCTCGGCCCAGACGGTCATGTACGAAGTGGCCGACGCGCTCTGCAAGTTGCTGGCGCCGCTCATGCCGTTTACCGCCGAGGAAGCCTACCAGGCCCTCAAGATCAAGGCGCTGATCGATGACCCGGAAGTCGAGCTAAAGCGTTCGATCCACCTCCAGGATTTTCCAAAGAAGAAGTGGGATGCGTACTTGCAGCCCGTCGCGGATCAGAAGGAGAGTCTCTATGCTCGTTGGGAAAGCTTGCTCAAGCTACGCAGTCAGGTGAACGAGAAGCTCGAAGGCTTGCGCCGCGACAAAACCATCGGTAAGAGCCTGGAAGCCCAGGTGAGCCTAAGCGGCTTTGCCTTCCTTAAACCCGAGGACAAGGTAACGCTGGAAGAACTCTTTATCGCTTCGACGGTGCAGATCGAGGTTGGCGATGACGCCAACCCCAGTATCGAGGTTGCCAAAGCCGAGGGGCAGCGCTGCGAGCGCAGCTGGAAGTACTTTGATCCCGCCGAGGCCGATGCCGATTACCCCACGCTTTCGCCCCGCGACGCCAAGGTGATGCAAGAGCTGGCAGCCGCCTAGAGATAGCGTCCTTTTCCCAAGCTTACTGGGTGCAGCGTCACGCTGCCCCGTTGCAAATTATGCCGGGGCGCTTAGGTTGTAGGTAGCAACCATGACTGTTGGCGTCCCGAAAGAAGTGAAGGTGGAAGAACACCGGGTCGCTTTAGTACCGGGTGGTGCGGCAGCTTTGGCCAAAGCGGGGCACCGGGTCGTGGTCCAAACCGGAGCCGGCGAGGGCAGTGGTTACTCCGACGCCGAGTATGTGCAGGCCGGGGCGGAGCTGGTGCCCAACGCCAAGGCCGTCTGGGAGCAAGCCGAGCTCATCGTTAAGGTGAAGGAGCCGCAGCCAGAGGAAGTGCCGCTCCTACGTCCTGAGCAACTCCTGTTCACCTTTTTGCATCTCGCCGCTAACTGCGAGCTGACCGATGGTCTTCTGGTGAGTGGGGCAACGGCCATGGCCTATGAAACCATCGCGTTGAATGGCCGCCTACCGTTGCTCGAGCCGATGAGCGAAATCGCCGGGCGAATGTCCGTCATCATGGGTGGGCATTATCTCTCCAAGCACAAGGGTGGCAAAGGCGTCCTACTGGGCGGGGTGCCTGGGGTCTTACCGGGTAGGGTGGTGGTCATCGGTGGCGGTGCGGCGGGAGTCAATGCGGCCCGAATGGCGGAAGGTCTCGGAGCAGATGTCACGATTTTGGAAGTGGATCTGGAGCGGATGCGCTTCCTGGATATCACCATGCCAGGGACGCACACCCTTTTCTCCAACGAGGACCACCTGGATGGTTTGCTCCCGACCTGTGATTTACTGATTGGCGCGGTTTTGCTCCCCGGGGCCCGAACCCCCAAACTGATTCGCCGGGAGATGCTCCGCCACCTGCGGCCGGGCAGCGTACTGGTCGATATCGCGATCGACCAAGGCGGCTGCGCGGAAACGTCTCGACCTACGACCCATGCGGATCCCACGTATGTGGAGGAAGGGGTCATCCACTATTGCGTGGCCAATATGCCAGGGGCCTACGCGCGGACAGCAACCCAAGCCCTGACCAACGTCACCCAGCCTTACCTAGAGTTACTGGCTCATCAGGGCTTGGAGGGGGCGATTGCCCAGCGTCCGGAGTTGGAAGGGGGCATCAATGTCCGGGCAGGTGAAATCACGTGCCCAGCCGTGGCGGCAGCCCATGCTCAACCCCTTGAGGCTTAATGTGTATGTACAATGTATGTAATAGGTAAGTATTTCAGCCTTTAGACTCACATATGAGCGAAAAGCTGCAAAAAAACTTTGCAAATTTAGGCATTCCGCCAGTCTTACAGGAAAGCCCAACGACAAGTACCGAAAGGCAAACCAAAAGGCTTCTTCTATGCTAAGCGACTTTGAAATTTTGACCCGTTTCCTGACCGATCAGGAGGGAGACGAGGTCTCCGGCCGCGATCTAGCCCCCCCGCCCAGCGATCTGCAGGAACGACTCGAAGCTTTTGCTCGGGGCGACGTTGACGACCAGGAACGCCAAGCCATGTGCGAGGAGATGAAATCTCATCCCCACTACGTGGCTTTTTTGGCCGATTACGTCAAAGCCCAGCGCGAAAAAGCTTAACCTTTTCCGGCCGGGCCAAATCGCCCGGCTAAGGATTCGACGAGCAAAGGCTGGCCTTCAGCAGGTCAGCCCCTTATGCTCAAGCCTGAGATGGCCACGCGCTTAAACATTCTTCCGGATGAGCGCTTCGTTCCGCTACGGGGTGCCTTGAATGAGCGCCTTTTGGCGGTCGGCGATAGCATCTCGGCCGATAATTTTGCGGACCTCTGTGAGGGTATGGTCCGCTATATTCTGAAGCAGAGTTTTCAGCAAATAGGGGCGCGTGAGGGCCTCGTGTGGCTGCTCAACGAAGCGCACGAGGAGTTGATCCCCAGTTTTGGGATTGGCCCGCACAGCGAGCGCCTGGTCGGGAGTCATTACTCCCAGCCGTTGAAAGAAGGTATCGTCAGCATGGTGACGATGACGGAGCAGCCTTTCCTGGAAAACGAGGTCTTCCGTAACGCCAAGCATTCTAAGTTGGTCGACCAAAAGCTAGGGCAGCAAACCTACGCCATGATCGTCGTGCCGTTCTACTTTTTGCGCCGCTGCCGAGGGGTAATTTCCTGCGTCCAGGTCAAACATCCAGACGGGCCGGACGTCGACCCTCCCGGCTTCAAGCCGGAGCACCTGAAGACGATGCTGCGGGCCTCTGCTGTGTTAACCGAGTTGATTGATTACCGTTTGCTCAAGCAGACGATCCAGTGGTAAGTCGTTGTCATGCCCGCCCATTCCGAGACGCAGTCCGGCGCCCCGGGCATCAGCCCCCCCAACTCCGCCACGTTTCTGGGCATCGAGGAAGCTCGGCAATGCCTGAAGCAGGGGACGGGCAAGGGCATCAAGATCGCCGTCCTTGATTCCGGGATCGACCTCAGCCACCCAAAGTTGGAGGGTTTGGAGCTGGTCGATGATCTGGCCATTGTCGAGAAGGGGCCATCCCTCACCGTGGTAGAGAGCAACGGGGTGGATATGTATGGCCATGGTACGGCCATTGCACATTTGATTCGTTCCGTCGCGCCCGAAGCGCAGATTGGCAGTATTCGTGTTCTGGGGGAGCGGTTGAATTCGCGCACGGCCATCATTCAGGAAGGGGCCCGCCAGGCGCTCGACCGCGGCTATCACATCCTCAACTGCAGTTTTGGCTGCGGGATTGAGGAGCACATCCTGCGTTACAAGGTGTGGATCGATGAAGCCTTTCTCAAAGGCGTGCACATCATCGCAGCATGTAACAACGTTGACTTCGCCCGCCCGGAATGGCCTGGCTACTTTCCAACGGTGTTGACCGCAAATTTTTGCCGCGGCGCTGCCGAGGAACACGGTTTTTACTACCGCGCCGGGCATCTGGTGGAGTTTGCTGCACCGGGCGAAGATTTGGAGGTTCCTTGGCTCAGCGGGGCGATGAAGAAGGTGACCGGCTCCAGCTACGCCACCCCGCAGATCGCGGGCCTTTTGGCGCGGCTCTTGAGCGAGCGGCCCGGTTTGGAGCCACTGGAGGCCAAGGCCATCATGCAACGCTTGGCCGAGCCTTGGACCGACGACATGGCGAGCCCGAACGAAAAACCCCTCTTCTAGTGTGCTGAGTCAGAAGTTCTCAGAATAACTCCTTGAATCTTTTGAACCAGTCCATCGTTGTTCGTCAGTCACCTATTCACTCGAATAGGCTCCTTCCTCACGCCTTGCTTTGGCCCAAAACTTCCTTCGGATTTAATCGCGTTACTTCTGACTCAGCACACTAGAGAACCCGAAAGCCGCGATTATCGGCCTGGAGAATCTTCGTCTTCGCTTTCAGGCCATGGGCCTTGGCCGCGAGGCGCATCGCTTTGGCCACGGCTTCGTGGTTTTTGAGTGACAAGGCAATGAGGGTCGAGCCAGACCCGCTGACGAAAGGTGCGATGGCCCCAGCTTCGAGCGCGGCGTCAAAGATTGCCTGGCAGCCGGGGATATGCTGAGCGCGATATTGCTGATGGAGCGTATCTTGGAGTAAGCCTTTGAGGTCTTGGTAGCGTTCGGTGAAGAACGCGGCGGTGATGAGCGCCGAGTGCTGCAGGTTGACCGTGGCATCTCCCAAGGAGACTTTTTTGGGTAGGACTTTGCGCGATGCGTCCGTCTCGACGACGGTCTCGGGAATCAGGCAGACAAATTTGAGTCGCGGCTTCACCGGGGTGGTCATCGCCCGCGTGTGCGAGCAGACGGCAAAGCCACCTGTAAAGGCCGGAACGGCGTTATCCGGATGCCCTTCCAGATCAACCAGCAGTTGGAGGAGCTGAGCCGCGTCGAGCACTTGGCCGGCAAATTCGTTGAGCGCGGCCAGGATGCCCAGGCGGACGGTGACGCTGCTACCCAAGCCTCGGGACATCGGGACCTCGCCCTTGATGGCGACCCGGAAGGGCAGGGGCTCTAACCCTGCAGCGTTAAAGAAAGCTTGGCCGGTGGCCGCAAACATGTCGGGCAGCGGACGCGTCGGCTTGGCGGCGGTCACGGTCACCACGTTGTGGAGGTTGAGGGCACAGCCCAAGCAATCAAAACCAGCCGCCAGGTTGGAGGTGGTGGCGGGGACTTGGACGGAAATCTTCTCGGCTGCCATCGCCTGTTTATGCCGAGTGGCAAGTCATCCGGCAACTCACAAAATCAAGCTCTAGAGTTTATGACAAAAGTCCCGCGTACCCACGCCAGATTTATGTCACAAGCTCTAGGTATCGTAGTTCTCTGGCGTATGGTTCCAGCGGAAGTATTTGTTGTCGATCAGGGGATCCCCCAACTTGACGAACATGATGTCGCACTGCGACATGGCATAAGAATGCTCTTGGCGTTCGATCGCATCTACAATTTCGTAAGGAATAAAGCCATGTTCTTTCATCAAGATAATGAGATCAGCCATGAGCTTACGATCTTCTTTCCCCGGGTGCATGATGCATTCCAGGATGACGATGCGACATTTTTCCAGACAGCGAGTCGCGCCTTGTAGCGCGTACCATTCGTAGCCCTGGATATCCATCTTGATGAAGTCGGGCGGCTGAATGCTGCCGTCGTCGAGCAATTGATCCAGCGTGATCAGCGGTACGGTTCGGGCATTGTCCGGAGTTTCAGAAACTGCCGTGCCGAAACCATCTGCCGTAATATTCATGCTAACTTCGCCACTCTTTTCGCCTAGGGCGGCAATGCAAAAGTCCGTGTTGGGATGCAAGGCTTTAAACTTTTCTAGTGCTGGCCGGCGTTCCTCCATGGCTTCGACGAGGAAATAGGACGCGTCAGGAAAGGATTCCATCACTTTGTCGGTCCAGCTTCCATTGGAGGCGCCAACATCGATGATTTGCCGCGGAGAAAAATCCCGCAAGGTCAGACCTTTTAAGGTGCTCCGGAGTGTTAACATCCGGCGCTCTTGCCGAGCCAAATTGACGAGGCGGTAGCCGAACGGTTTCAGAATGGCTTGCAAGAGCTGTTTCATCAAAAAGTTGTCGTTAGATCAGGTGGGAAGACTCCTGCAGTCATGCCGCACGTACACCAAGAGTCAAGAAACCACGCTGAAACTTAATTCTAGGAACTGGGATCGCGAAACCTTAAGCCGCTTCCTGATCCGGCTTTTGTTGAATGATCGGGGGCTTCTTGCCCTCGACGGCTGCGCGGTTGATGGTCACTTCCGCGATGTCGTCGCGGGATGGGAGCTCGTACATCAGGTCGAGCATGATCTTCTCCATCGCGGCGCGAAGGGCGCGGGCACCGGTGCCCTTGCGAATGGCCTCTTGCGCCAAGGCACGGAGCGCGTCCTTGGTGAATTTTAGGCCGACGTTGTCCATACTGAAGAGCTTGGCGTATTGCTTGGTCAGGGCGTTCTTTGGCTCCGTCAGAACCTGGATGAGTTCGTCCTCACTGAGTTCGTCCAAGACCGTCTCGACCGGCAGGCGGCCAATGAATTCAGGGATGAGGCCAAAGTCGATCAGATCCTCCGGCTCCACCTGGTGCATCATGCCCCGTTGGTTGACCTCGTTCTGGGGCTCTTCTTCGACGTGGTGGTGGGTGAAACCAAGCGTCTTTTTGCCGACGCGTCGCTGGATGATTTTGTCGAGCTCGGCAAAGGCCCCGCCGCAGATGAAGAGGATACGGTCGGTATTGACCTGGATGTACTCCTGGTGCGGATGCTTGCGGCCGCCTTGAGGCGGAACGTTGCAGGAGGTGCCTTCAAGAATCTTGAGGAGACCTTGTTGGACGCCTTCGCCGGAGACGTCGCGCGTGATGGAGACGTTGTCGGTCTTGCGACCAATCTTGTCGATTTCGTCGATGTAGACGATGCCAACCTCCGCCCGCTTCACGTCGTAGTCCGCGTTTTGCAGGAGGCGGAGAATGATGTTCTCGACATCCTCGCCCACATAACCGGCTTCGGTGATGGTGGTCGCGTCCGCGATGCAGAAGGGGACGTCGAGAATCTTGGCCAGAGTCTTGGCCAGGAGCGTTTTGCCGGAGCCCGTCGGGCCGATCAGCAGAATATTGCTCTTCTCAATTTCGACCTCATGTTCACCGCCATCGAGCGAAATTTCGGTCTGCGCCTCCGCGATTTGCGCGGCACGCAGGCGCTTGTAGTGGTTGTGTACCGCGACGGCCAAGGTCTTCTTGGCGCGGTCCTGGCCGATGACGTGTTTGTCCAGCTGTTGGCGAATTTCGGCCGGTTTGGCGAGGTGGAACTCGGCTTCAGCCGCGCTACGGCTTTCTTCCTTCAGTTCCTTGTCGAGGATGTTTTTGCAGACGTTGATGCAGGAGTCGCAGATGTAAACGCCGGGCCCGGCGATGAGCTTCTTGACCTCTGCGTGGCTTTTGCCGCAGAAGGAGCACATCGTTAGGTTTGGCGTCTTCCCCATGCGAATCTCCGGTTAGCTGCCGCCCTCTTTGTTCTCTTCCGCGATGATCTCTTTGGCTTCTTTGCGCGACTTCACCACTTCATCCACGATGCCGTATTCCTTGGCCTCTTCCGGGCTCATGAAGAAGTCGCGGTCCGTGTCCTGTTCCACCACGCTCAGGTCTTTGCCGGTGTGGGAGGAGAGAATTTCGTTCAAGCGTTGCTTGGTGCGGAGGATCTCTTTGGCCTGGATGGCAATGTCCGCCGCTTGGCCTTGAGCACCACCCAAGGGCTGGTGAATCATGATTCGCGCGTTGGGCAGAGCAAAGCGCTTGCCCGCCGTACCCGCCGCGAGGAGCACAGCACCCATGCTGGCGGCCTGGCCAATGCAGTAAGTGGCCACGTCGCAGGTCAGGAACTGCATCGTGTCGTAGATCGCCAAGCCGGCCGTGACGTAGCCACCGGGTGAGTGGATGTACAAGCTGATGTCCTTCTTCGGATCATCGGTCTGAAGGAAGAGTAATTGGGCGATGATCATGTTCGCCACATCGTCATTCACCGGCGTGCCGAGGAAAACGATGCGGTCTTTGAGCAGGCGGGACCAAACGTCGTAGTGCCGTTCGTTGCGCCCGTCGCGTTCAACGATCGTAGGGTTCGGAATCAGAAAGTTGCTGAGGTCACTCATGTCAGGATGAATCTACTGCTTCTTGGCTTCCTGCAAAAGAAAATCGAGAACTTTTTGGAGCAAGATCCGTTCGCGGATGGCGCCCATCGCGTTGTTTTCCTGGATTTGTTTGACGAATTTATCCATCGGCGTTTGCTGCTGCATGGCCATCATCTGGACTTGCTGGCCCAGCTCTTCGTTGGAGACGTCGATCTTTTCTTCTTCCGCGATACGGCTGGCGAGAAGGTTGAGCTTCACTTGGTCGCGCGCGCTACGCTCGGCGTTCTCGTAGATTTCCTTTTTCTTCTCTTCCAACATTTCCCGGGGGACGCCGCGGGCCTGGTTTTCCGAGACGATGTTGTAAACGGTCTGGTTGGTTTCGTCCTTCACCAGCGTTTCAGGCAACTCGACTTTGCTGAGCTTGTCGACCAAGTGGCGCACGATGGTTTCCTTCTGCTTGCCTTCCAGCTCCTGCTTTTTGCGATCTTCCAAGTTATCGCGGACGGTCTTCACCAGTTCGTCCTTGCTCATCTTGGCCACTTCTTGGCAGAAAGCGTCGTCCAGCTCCGGCAGCTTCTTGAGCTTGAGTTCCTTGAGTTCGACGTCGTACACGCCTTTCTTTCCGGCCACTTCTTCCTGCGGGAAGTCGCTCGGGAAGTCGACCTCGATGGTCTTCTTGTCGCCAATGTTCATACCCACAACCTGATCGGCAAAGCCGGGGAGGAAGCCGTCCGGACGGAGCCACAACCAAAAGTTCTTATTCTCGCCGAGTTGAGCGGATTTCGGCAGAAGGTCTTTGATCGCCTGATCGTCGATCTTCCCTTCGTAGGCGATAACGGCGTAGTCATCGGTCTGCGCCGCGCGGGCTGGCTCGACGTCGTTGAACTCACCGCGCTGCTCGCGGATTTCGTCCAGCGCCTTCTGCACGTCCTGTTCGGTGACGGCGGTGTCCTCGGTGGGGACGCTGATGCCTTTGTACTCGGGCAGGGCAAAAACCGGCTCGGTTTCCACCATGGCGGAGAAGCTCATGGAGAGCCCAGGCTCGAAGTTGAGTTCTTCCACCTCCGGCTGGGTGACGAGGCTCAGCTTCTTGCTTTTGACCGCTTCTTGAAAGCTTTCCGGCACCAGGGTGCGTTTGGTTTCTTCTTCGATCTCCGCGCGGAATTTCTTTTGGATCATCGCGACCGGCGCTTTGCCGGGGCGGAAGCCCGGGATACGGGCCTGCTGCTGGAAAGCAGCGATGGTTTGCTCGGTCGCCGCCTTCACGCGGTCGGCCGGAACTTCAATTTTCAGGCGCTTTTTCGTCGCCGAAATGTCTTCTACCGTGACGTTCATCGGGAGACTTTGCAAATTTAGACCCCCTTGGTCAAGCGATGTCGTTACTCCTCTGGGGGAGAAGACGTATCTTTTTGCGGGGCAGGGGCTTTTGCGTGCGGGAAATAGGGGCGTAAGAGCGGGACCAACTGGCGCGTGCGTTCGACGGCAGCCGGCTCGATCAAGTGGTGTGCGGTATCGTAGAATTGCTCTTTCGGGAAAAAAGAATCCGGGTAGGGGAGAATCAGGTCGAC
>CAWUJC010000008.1:0-15837 GCA_963922355.1 uncultured bacterium
CACAATTGAGGAATAGAAAGCCTGCTTCGCCCTAGCACGAGACAAGGTGGTTATCATGCGATAACCGCGAAAAGTGGCAAAGAAACTTGGCATGGTATTATCTTCCAAATCTCACGTTTGAGATAGGACTTGAAACCGGATGGAGACGCCATCGCTCAATAGAGCGTGATGACGGCTACCGGCTTTGTGATAAATATGCTCTCCTCAAAGCCATCCATTTTTGTAGTACGCTGACGTCCCCTGTGATTCCTGAATTCAAGCCACTCATTGTTAATGAATTGCGGTGTTCTGTTTTGATTTTCGGCAAACTACTAAGTCCCCTTAGACCGGTATAACGAGTTCGCGGCAAGGCTTTAAGTCTTAGTTGTAAAGGCACTTCCACAAGGAAATCTTTCGTCAAGAAAATAACCTTAATGAAGCTAAAATAAAGTTTATCTAATTAGTTGCGCTCCTTTGAAATCGAAGGAAGTTACATTCCTGTACAAGCATATTTGTACCGTTCACTAAGGCAATGAGTATCGACCTTAATTACCAGCGCAGCACCTCTAAGCTGTCCGTATTTGATCCTAGCGATTTTAAGCGGCTCTTATTAGTGTCTCCAGAGGAAGATTTATTCCAGCTTTGGTCCAATTGTGCGCAGAAAGTAAGTTCAACTTTCCAAGTTGAGTATGCTTCCGGGCTCAGAAAGGCGTCTCACAGTCTGGAAACAAGCCCTTGCGAGGTTTTGGTCATCTCAGAAAAGGTCGGGCTAGACGAAGCCGTCAACTTCGTCTGCGACCTCCACATGAGCCACCCTTACATCAATATCTGCTGGGTGGGTTCCCATGAATTTGGGACCGAAACTGCGGAAAGCATGGGCATTATAGCCCAATGCCTACCAAAGAGTTCTCGAGTGGTGGTCGAAGGCATTCTGACCCAACTCGGCTCGCGCGCGAATTCGGTCCCTGTCCTGATGGGCAGCTTGGAAGCGCTCGAATTCTTCGATTTTCTCCAAATGCGAGGCCACGGCCAAAAGACCACGGCCGTTCGCTTCACGTCGAAAGGGCAAGAAGGCTTAATCTTCTTTGCTTACGGCACCATTCATTACGCGGCAACCAACCAAAGCCAGGGGATCGACGCCTTACTGGAAATGAGCCAGTGGCGTAAAGGAACCTACAAGGAGGTGTCGGCGGATCCCTTGCCGGAGGCGAATTTGGCTGGTCCGGCGCAGGAAATCCTGATGCGCATCGCTCAGCTCAGCGATGAACAAGAACAGAAATCATTTGCTTAACCGTTGCGATGAGACGTATTGCCCTTTTATCTAGCAGTGCCTTGTTGGCGGACGCTGTCCGCCAAGAAATCGCCGGACAAGCTGATCTCGAGCTCTTGCTCATCGAGTCGGTCGCCACTCTCGTTGCTCAAGAACAAGCTAGCCAGATCGCCGGAATCATCTACGACGCGGCTCCCGGGGCACAGCCGCAAAACGAACTCGCCCAACTTTTGACCAGCGAGTCCTGGGCTCGTACTCCCGTCATGGTTCTTATTCCTCCTACCCAAGCGGCCGGAGAGCTCAAGAAGGTCTTTCCCAACATCGTCACCGAACTCTCCAAACCACTGAAAAGCGGCGACCTCCTGCAAGCCCTGGATCAACTCAGCCAGTCCACTGTAGAGCTGCCGTCCAAGACAACTCCAAGCCCCTCTATGAAATCATCCCCACAGGAAATCACCCAGTCCCTGCCCGGCGTGACAGACGCCTTCATGTGGTCGGTGTCTGGCCAAGTAGAGTACGCCAGTTCGGCGCGTGCCACCCAGTTCAACACAACCATGGGGTTTGCCCTACAAGTTGCCAACCGGATGGGAAAAGAGGCCGAGTTGGGAGACTTTACCGGCCTTCAGATCCAAAGCGACGAAGGCAGCGCCGTCTTCTTCTCGGCATTGACTGACAAGAAAGACCAAAGCCAATTCCGCACCTTCGGACTCTTAATGGACGGGACGGCCGACCCAGAAACGGTGATGGAATCCCTCCAAGCCAAAGTTATTTCATGAACGACCTACTCGATGCTTTAAAGGAAGTGGAAGGAGTCATCGGCGCCTGCGCGCTCGATCGCAACGGTGGCCTGCTAGGCCGTAGTCTACCCGCTTACTACGATGACGACATGCTGGTACAACTCAACCGACGGTTTGAGGAGCTCTTCGAATCTTCTGAAGAAATCTTGCCTCAGCCCAAGGTCGTCATTGCCCAGTTTTCTCAAACCTGGCTGTTGGGAAGAGACTGGCCCGGCGGCCGACTCATCCTGTTCTGTGGCCCCCAAGCCCACGTCCCCGCCGTTAAAACGGCTGCCAGCCTGACAGCCAAGCGATTAGGCAAATCCCTAGCTTCCCCAGCTCCCGCAACACCAAAGCCAGCCGCCCGTGTGGCACCAGCACCTGCATCTCTTCAACGCCCCATACCGGGCAAACAACAGAAAACTCGCTCCGGAATTTGGGGCTAACCTCTTCATCCTTTTACCCCTCAACTAGCCATGACCCCGAATCTAACCGCCCTCGAAACCGTCGTTTACTTCACCTTTGTCCTTAGCTTCTTCGGCATGATTGCCGGCAGCGTTTTCTTTGCGATGCAACGCAACGCGGTACCCAAGGATTACCAAGGTTCCATGGTCATCACGGCGATCATTCTGCTGATTGCGGCGATGAACTATTACTACATGAAGGATATTTACCTCATTGGTATTGCTGATGGCTCGGGTTCCTTCCCCACGGAATTTCGCTACATTGACTGGCTGCTCACCGTCCCGTTGATGATGATTAAATTCCCATCGATGCTGGGGCTTGGGCCCAAGGGTCTGCGCTTCCTGGTCATTCTCGTGGTGCTATCCTTGCTGATGATTACGACGGGCTTCCTCGGTGAGATTAACCCTGATAATCCGACCATCCACTACGGCCTTTTTGCGGTTGGCTCTGTAGCGTGGCTCCTCATTGTCGTCATGCTGTTCTTCTCCCTCGCCGATTTGCCGGAGGATGTGGATATCTTCAAGAAAACGGCGATTCGCCGCATGGCTTGGTTTGTCTTTATCGGCTGGGCCATCTATCCGCTGGGCTATCTCTCTCCCACCTTTGGCCTGGAGCCGGACGTGCGAGAGTTAGTCTATAATATCGGTGACTTGATTAACAAAGTCGGCCTCGGTCTCTTTGTCTTCGCGGCAGGCATCGCCTCGGCCAAGTACCAGGAAGAGCTGGCAGCCTATGAAGCCCAGATTGCGGAAGGAGCGGCCACGTATGAAGAGCAGACTCCTACTAGTTAGCCTGATCTATTTTGGCTTCGTTTGCCCCTCCCTGGCCGATAGCCCAACCGGCGAAGCCACTCGGGTTGAACTGATCGAGCCGCACAGTTTGGATATTGTGTTCAAGGGCTCGAGAGTTGGTGTCCGTAACTTCGAAGCAGGTGAGCAATATGACGTCGTCACCTGGACTGAAAATACGGTGACGCTGCAGCATAAGAATCAGCGCTTCACGCTTCCTCGATCCAAGGTCAAGGCACTTGGAGCAGCACCAGCGATGATTTCGGCTAACTCAAATCCACCCCCCAAGAGCCAACCAGCTACTACTCTAGAAAAAGCAAAAGCGACCACCCAACCCCAAACTCCGGCATCTGAAACGGTCCAGGTTGAAAGCGCTGCCCAACAGGATTCCGTGCCGAAATTACCAAAGCCTTCTTCATCCGCTAAGGACAGTGAGCTTCAAGAACTCATGGCTTATGTCGAAGAGGTGAATTCCTACCTCGCCTCGCAACCGACCTCGGTTCGCTATGCACGCTACTCACGGGAGCGATTGCTGGACCCACAGCGTCTCCGTCCCGTTCTAGCGAAATTGCTGAAGCAACCTGCCGACCAGATGTCCTCTCAACAGCGCGCTTGGTTGGAGGAGCTAAAATCAACCTTTACGCTGTATTCCCGTGGCGCCTGGGCAGCCTTTGAGAGACGCATTCGCAAATCGGCCAAGACAGCCGCCAACCTCCCATGAGCTCACCCAAAAGCATTGCGATTCTAGGCGCTGGCTGCGCCGGTACGGCCGTAGCACGGGAACTCCTCCAGCATGGATTCGAAGGTAAGATCGACCTGTTTGACAGTCGGGAAGATTTCTCCACCCCACAACGCTGGTGTTTTTGGGATCGCTCCAGCTCACCGTACGCGCAGTGGGCAACCCATCATTGGCCCTCCTGGATTCTTCAAGATGAACACCAAAGGGTTGAAGCGACGGCCACGGACTATCAGTACTTCCATGTTCCGGCGTCGGCTTATTTCCAACAAGAACATACCAAGCTACGGAAAGATGACCGCGTTCACTTTCACCTAGGCACCTCCGTCAACCAAGTCACCACCAGCCAAGGTAGCTACACAGTTGAGGCCCAGGACCAAACGTGGGAAGCGGACTGCGTCCTTGATGCCCGGCATCAGCCTCAACACCCAACAAACCAACGCGAGATCTCACTGTACCAGAACTTCGTTGGTGTTGTGGTAGAGACACCGCAGCCAAGGTTTAACCAGGAAGCCGTCACTTTGATGGATTTTCACGTGCCAGTGAGCCCTTCCTTAAAGAGCATAGGCCTCCCCTTTCTCTACATCCTACCCTACTCGCCAACCAAAGCGTTGCTCGAGCTGACCATCTTTAGTCCCAAGAAAGTACCTTTCTCAGAGTTAAGGACAGAATTGGAACAGCTTCTTACCACGTACCGACCGCTCAACACTCTTGAAGAAGAAGAAGGTTCGCTTTGGTTATCACCGAATACTCGGCAACAAAGCCAGCCCGTTCAACCAGGCTACTATCTGGCAGGAGCAAGTAGCGGTTGCCTTCGCCCGGCCAGCGGCTATGCCTTTCTGTCGATTCAGCGCCAAGCCAAAGAGCTCGCGCAGCACCTCGTCAACGGCGCCGAATTGCCGAAGTGGTCAACCACGCTGAACAGCTTGGATCGACTCCTCCTTGAGCTCATCGCTTCTCAACCCCATGAGCTCCCGGCATGTTTCACGCAACTGTTTAAACACTGCCCCGGTCCGGCTCTGATTCGCTTCATGACAGATTGCCCCCGCGCAATGGACTATGCGCGTGTCATTGCTGCCCTTCCAAAGAGGCCTTTCCTCCGGACGGGTTGGCAACACTACTTTGGCAAGCAACCTGAGCCGTCGGCGAAGCCCAGTGAAGCCTCGCCTCACTCTCACCGTCTCACGGAACACTATGAGTTTCCGCGCTAACTGGGTGCTGCTTCCGTTCGTGGTCGTAGCCGCTAGTTTGCTTCTGTTCAGTTCAGCCTCAGCGAACGTCGGCCCCGTTCTGCTCATCGTCGCCAGCTTAGGGGTGGGGATGTTTCACGGGGCAACGGACATCATCCTCCCTCGTCACGCGAAAGACTGCCAGGGAAGGTCGTTGAATTGGTTCGTCTTTCTTGCCGCTTACCTTGGGCTTTTTGGACTCGTGCTCGCGGTGTGGGTGCTAGCTCCCTTCATCACGACCGTAGTCTTTCTCTTACTGACCGCCTGGCATTGGGGAACGGGAGACGTCTGGCACTTGCAGCTAAGTGGCACCGGCCATGCCGTCTATGGATTAGGCCGAGGCCTGATCATCATCGGGTCTGCACTAGGATTTGGCGACGCAGTTTCCGCCGAAGTGATCAGCCTGATGATGCAGCAAGATACCCCCGTTGCTTGGTGCTCGAGCACTGGTTACGCCCTCCTTGGCCTGGGATTATTGAGCCAAGCCATCTTTCTTCCCCGAGTCGCTCCGCCCAACCGTTGGCGGCAGATTGGGGAGATCCTTAGCATTCTGCTGTTGTTCTCTTTGCTGCCAGTCCTTATTGCCATGACGGCTTACTTTGCTGGCATCCACAGCTTACGACATCTCCACCGTTTGGATGGTCTGTTTAAGAGTGACTATTTTGACCTCGCTCTGGTCATCCTGGCTACCGGTTTACCCGTCATTAGCTTCCTCATTTGGCTGGCGTCTGCTGGCTGGACGCTCGGTGTCCCCGAACTCGTGATGCTTCTCCGCCTTATCGCCGCATTGACTCTACCCCATGCCGCCCTGATCTTCTGCCTCGATTACCACCAGCTCAAATTGAGATCTTAAGAACCAAGACCAACCCTGCCGACAGTTATCTGGTTACCACGATTTAGCCACTCATCAATTTGCCACAGATATCATAGTTAAAGTGCGAAAGGTTTAGCTATTAATCGTCTGCTAGCTTCTGACCCTCTTGAGTGACAACCAGCCCATCAGGCATAAATTTAAGTTTCCAAGTGGGGCCCTCTGGAGCTGATAACTGAAGCAGTTCATTGCTAGCTTGCTCAATGCGATAGACCACAGGTGGTACGTTGCGGGATGGAGACAGGATACTGTAGAGAACGGAGGTGCCGGCTTCCACCGCCCGTGTTGACGTAAAATGGTGTTGTGGCCGATAGCCACGCGGCACGTACTTCTTGTCCACGGACGCGGCGAATTTGTCCTTCCAGTTACCCATCATGGGTTCACGATTCACCGCGATGAGTTGAACCCCGAGCCGCGCTTGTCCTTGCTGCAACTCAAAGTCAGTTTCGCTCGTTGTGTCTTGTGCCGGTGGGCGCAGCGCATGCATAAGCCAGGAAATTTCTGCGGGTTGATTGAGCTTCACCACATCGCGGATGACGAAAAAGCGCTCATCGACAAACACAATGTCCCGCTCCACTTTCTCCACCACCTGCTTCAATTTAGGATTGGCTTGATAAGCAACACTGGCATCACCCCGGGTCCAAACAAACCCCTCGCCTTCTTTAAATCCGGTAATCTGACCGGTCGCCTTCTTGTTTTGGCTGGGTTGTCCTTCCCCGTTAATCAGCAACGCGTTTTTGGACAGCGTCTGGCGGGTATGGGCTTTGTGGTGCGGACTGCGATGGAATTCGCGGTAGCCAGAATTTATGGCTAAGTCTTCGCCAAAAGCACGGAGAATAAATGCATTTTGATCCGCGTGGCTATGGCTAAAGGAACCGTAAGAACTGGATTTAAAGAGAAGCGTAATGTCGTCCTTGGGTTGTCCTAAGTTAGTATGCATCGCTACCCAGCCGATGCTGGGGAGATATTTATTTTGGGGAAGCTCCGTCAGATCAAGCGGCTTAGGCTTCGGTAGATGACTCACGATGAAATCTTTGATGAAGAGTTCAATCGGAATGGGATACTTTCTCCAAAGTTTAGGTTCCTCCTCGTGCAGTTTAGGGCGGCGATCCTGGTACAGGTTTGCAAAGGCGACCAAGTACCCATCTTGATAGATACGTGAGGCATGATCCAAGGCGTCCCAGATTTGCGGCTCGAGGTTGATCTTGCCCGCATTGGGCAAGTCTCCGAAATTTGTCGAGAGCCAAGGCGTGGTGAAATAGACCGGAAAGTAATATGTGTTTTTCCAGAAAGGCTGTTGATAGGCCGACGCATCTCCGATCTGGAGAAGCGCGTCTTGAAAACCACTGTGCTCGATCACGGCCCGCCAATACGCCATGCCTTCGGCCCAGCCTCCGTCATCCCCTCCCCAAGGCGTAAACTGGTTCTGATAAAAGGCATAAGCAAAGGCGAACCAGTCCTTGGCTTCGGGCAGATCATCCCACAGAGCCAGCCCCATCAACCCAGTCATGCTCATAAACCGGACGGGATGGCTGGAAGGCTCCACTTCCAACGAGTTGCGTTTAACGCGGCCGGTACGTTTATCCAACAGATGCTGGAAGAGCTCTTCCCCGCGAACGCGGAACATTTCCACCACCAGTTTGCGTTCTTCCGCGCTTAGTTGATCTCTGATTTGGTCGAAGGTTTCCGGCAACAAACGTAAGAGTCGGAAATTGGCTTCGTCATTATAGGTCAACCCCGTCGTTCCTTGCGGATCCCACTTCGCGGCCCGAAGGAGAAAATCCTTAGCTTTCTTGAGATAGACATCTTCACCAGTGATGCGCCATAGCACGGCGGAGGTTGCCGCGATTCCCCCGACTAGATTGGCCGTATCCTGTGCTTCTCGCCAAGCGTCTACCATATCGGACGTTCGCTTGCGCGGATCCGGATCGCCGTACGGTTTAGGCTCTTCCGGAAACGGTTTCCCCAAATACTGCTGATCAAACCGCTCCTTAATCCGGCGATAGAACGGAGCGCCTTCTCCCTCCATGGCATACATCCGGATCGCTTCGACTTGGTCAGGTAAAATCCACGTACGTGGGGCTTTCTCAGGGATGTACGGTAGAGCTTCTGGCCGTTGCCACGCTTCGTCGGCAAAGCCAGATAAAGCCAGAAGTGCGGAGACTAGAAAAACAGGAAGCAATTTTTTCATGGTGCGATACAAGGTAATGAATGGGGAAAAGAGAATTCTCGCCAACGCGCCCCGCTGGGATGAGTCCAGGTGGGAATCAAGGCCTCAGTCTCAAAGCGCCAAGGAAGCGCTTCTTTCGACTTCGGGCCGAAGTACATCAGGGCACGCAAGGTGGCAGGAGCAGTGCCCACATCTGTGGAAAGGGTTGGAACGACGTGGTAAGGGAAGTGGGTATGACGGCGCGGCGAGTGGTCATCCACCCGAGCCTCTGCTTCACCTCTTTCGAACCCTTCCAGGTTCTGCAGGGCGGAAATAGAATCAGCATTCTCAAGACTTAGGTAGCGGTCATTCAACAAGTCTCTGGACTCAAGTTGTTCCCAGGCAGAACGCGCATCCGATGTCTGGGCATAGCCCAAAGCGAAACCACCCTGGCGCAATCGACAGGGTGCCGTGGCTTGCACGCGATGCTCCACCCATAGCCAATGTCCCTGCCATCGAATGAGCGTTTCCACCTGGACGGACTCCGGATACGTTTTCCTACTTAAGGTGTAGAGACAGCGGGCAAAGTCTTTTCCTGATTCTAAAGGATACGTTAAATGACGGCCTAAGACTTGATCGGAGAACTCCGCCCGCAAACATGTATCGGCTGGGAACGGGACATCTTGATCCGGTAGTAATACGCCAGCCGAAGACCGGTAAACGAGCTTGGACCATTTCGACGCATAGAACCGCAAATTGCTAACGCCAATCGAGGTTCCAGAGTTGATGATGTCGCTGGCACCTTCATAACGACGCAGAGTCAGACCCACCTTAGGAATGGAGACACAACCATCAGCGTAGCATTCTTCCCGGCTTTGGGGCGTCGCGGCCCAGAAGTCATGTTCCGGTGGCAGCATCAACAGGGAGAATCCTTTACTCGCCCAATAGGTACTGGGTTCGCAACTGTAAGATTCGGCCAGCAAGGGCAATTCATCCGTCCATCCGATGTTAAGAATCCCCTGCTCGTTACAGGCGGAACGGCTCAAGAAGTAGTCTAAGTGAACTTCTGTTAGACGGCGTACCGTAGAGGCATCTAAGGGACAGCAATCCAGGGCCAAGGCCGGTCCAAAGGGAGCCAAGGCAGCAAAACGATAGGTTTGCGACCGACCAAAGTTGGGCACGCTACCGTCCGCCGCAAAGACCAGTTGATACCCCTCTAAAAAGTGACGCGCTCGTGAAGACCACCTCTCCACGAGTTCCGGCTCTCTCTGTCCGTAGTAGTAGCACCAGAGAAGCCCATAATAATAGAAAGCATAAGCATTGTAGAAATCGACCGTTTCATTCATCCCATCTCGAAACCAACCTCCAGCACGATACATGCTTTCCATTTCGTCCATGGCCCATCCAATCAAGTTCGCATCTTCCGGTCGCCCTCTCCCGGATCGGGCGAGAAATTCGAGGACAAAAATTTTGAAGAACAAGTGATTGTTCCAATGGGTGGCGACTCCACGGGCGGTTTCCACCCAGTCGAGAACTTGCTCCTGGGTGTCTCGGGGGATTTCTTCCCAGACTTCTTTCCGGACCATTTCCAAGCTCAGAGCCAAGAGCCCCATCTCAACCAAGTGTTGATGATAATTGGTGACGGGCCCCCAGTAGGCTTTGGAGGCTTTCTGCGTCCCTACATCCAAACAGGTAATCCACTGTTCACCGGCGTAAAAATCCTGTAGCGCAACCTCCTTCTTTTGGTGGGCAGCCATGAGCGCAAAGAGATGAAAGGGCCTAGTGAAACTCTCCAAACGATCGGCTCGCGCATCATGATCAGAGGCTCGCCCAGAAATGCGAAGACAAGCGTTCGCGGGATCAATATGAGGCAGCAACGGCCGCAGTAAGCCATCTGCCCGTTCAGTCAGCCAGCCCGCCGCACTCGTGGGCGGTGTACAAGACGCATTAAGTGGCGCGATCATAAATCTCCAGGTCGACAGCCGATACAGTTTCCGCTCCGCGCAAATAGCGTTGCAGGTTTTCTAACGCAAATCGCCCTGCCGTCTTGCGTTGGTCAACGGTTGGCCCACCGAGATGAGGCAAGAGCGTGACGTGGTCAAGCTGACGCAAGGGCGAATCCTTGGGCAAAGGCTCTTCGACGTAGACATCCAAACAAGCGTGCAGCTTCTTCTCGGAGCAAACCCGAGCCAAGGCGGCTTCGTCCACAAGGGCACCACGGGCCAAATTCACAAATAAACCGCCTTCCGGTATGCGTCGGAGTAATGCCTCTGTGATGATGCCTTGGGTCTCTGGTGTGAGGGCCGCCAATTCCACCACCACCTCATTTTCAGAAAACAGCGCTTCCAGGTTGTCCACACGTTGAACGTTGAATTCATCCAACATAGCTTGCGGCATGTTCGGAGAGTAGACCGAGATCTTGAGCTGAAAGGGAATTAAGAGCCGAACCAAAGCTTGTGCTATGGCACCAAAGCCATGAATCCCAAGGCGACGCCCGAACAGGGAACGCGTATCGAGTTCAGGGCCTTTCCAAGCACCATCTCGATGCATCCGTAAGTTCCAATATCCTGCCCGTCTCAAGCCCGTTAAGATCAGGAGCAAGCCGCATTCAGCCACGGTGTGACTGATGGAGCTCCCCCAGTTGGTGACCTGAAGCCCAGATTCAATCCAACTCCGCGGTACCAGCTTCCGAACAGAACCCGTCAGGTGGCAGAGATAGCGCGGGCGAATTGACGACTCGGGCAATTCTGAGGGTAACGCTGGGGTCTGCCACCCGGTAATTATTACCTCCGGTTCATCCTCTTCAAAGCACACTTGCCAACCAAGTTGGCGGACTTCGTCCGGCTCTCTCCACACGACCTCAAGCCCGCAAGAATGCAGCTCTTCCCACAAGGGGGATGGCAGAAAGTCATCGCGCTCATTCGGCGCTAATACGACCAAAAGCTTTTTAGTTGACATGCAAATATAATTTTTATTAAATCACAATTATGTCAAGACAGAAACCCAGTTTTCTCTTTGCTTGCCTGCTTCTTCTTTTTTCATTTTCGCCCGATTCCAAGGCGGCGGACAACTTGTTAGAGGATGCAACTTTCGGCCAATACGAAGAAGGCAAAGCCCCGGGTAGCCCGTGGAAAGTCAAGATGGGCGGAGAAGAGGCGCAAATCGTCCGCCAATCACCTCCTCTGGATGAAGTTTCGCAGGATTGGGTCCGTTTTGTAGATCGTGATCAGGACGTGAAAGTCTACATGCGTGCGCCTGTTCCTGAGGTCAAAAAAGGAACTCTTGATTTCAAACTCCATTTCCCAGAAGGAACGGGAACCCTGTTTGTCTATCTGGTGGGGGAAACCAGCGAACTGGATAACGACAATGTGCTCGAATTCAAGGTCCTCGAAAGCTCGGGCAACGTCTACATCGGCGCCCATCGGAACCGGAAGCTTATTTCATTCAAATCCAACTCATCGCCCATTTTAGATGTCAGCATTGAATTTGAAGCCACCCCAGCCGGTGAAGCTATTGCCGTCTACCTCAAGGAAAACGGTCAACGCAATCTCGTTCATCGGGAAACATTTCCTGGCGGCGGTGCGGTCAAAGAAATCGCCGTCGGCACCGATACCACCACCGCTCAAACGGAAGCCTACCTTGGCGATCTAACTCTCACCCCTCGTTAACCACCAACCAGACCCAACATGAAAACCAGAAAACACCTCCTCACCCAACTGATCCTGCTGACGGCAGGAGCTCTAGGCCTCCACGCACAAACTGTCTTTTCCGAAAACTTTGAAGGCGACACTCCGGGCACTCAACCAAGCGCTACGGCCATCCGCCCGATCACTAACACGGCGACCAATTTTGTTGAAGTCGTCACCGGTAGCGCCAACGGTGCCGGGGGAGGAATCGGCAACGGGCTGCAGCTCTTCGACAACGATGCCAGTACCGCCTTCGTTTACGAAAATAACTTCGTGGCAGATTCCTCGTCCCAACTGTCCGCCATTTCCGTATCCTTTGACTTTGCCTGGGAGTCTAACTTAGGCGGCGGCTCGCAAGACTACGGGCGCTTTGCGGTCGGCAGCTTCAACGCTACTACAGGTCCTTACCTCAACCAAGGTGCGAACACCTTCTTTGAAGTCCGTTTCCGTGCCGATGGTGTGGTGCTAGCCCAAGGCGGGACCGATGCCGAAACTGAGTCGATCCTCTTGGATACCTCCTATAGCATGGACATTTTTATCAATGACTTCGATTCGGCCAGCATCGACTACATCGATCCGAATGCCAGCCTTCAAAGCTTGGGAGCCAACAGTTTCGCAGTCTACATCGACGGTGTGCTCCTTCTTGAAGACAGCCTCCGCAACGGGGCGCTGACCGGCGATGATAACCTGGGACGCATGGGTATTGTTTCCTTCACCTCGGATGTGGGGATCGATTACACCATGGACAATTATCTGGTGAATGTGATTCCTGAACCCAACACGGCTGCCTTAGTTGCACTGGGCATGCTGGGCCTAGGTCTTCGCCGCCGCCGTTAGGCACGGGTGAGGAACATGTAGAGTCTGGAGTTGTCCGGTGCCAGCGTCAGTTTCATCGACTGTATCTGGCATCGGCCTTCTCGCGTTGGGGATACTCCTTCCCCTCAACGCTTGGACGGCAACACACCACGTCCAGAATGCCCAGGAGCTTAACCGCCTTTGGTCGAGTGGTAAGCTACAGCCGGGTGATGAGGTCATCTGGGCATCGGGGGTGCAGACCGATGCGGTCGTCCGCCTGAGCGGAGCCAACGGCACGGCAGAAGCCCCTCTTACATTGCGTAGCGCCACGCCGCAGGGCACCATCTTCACAGGTAGAAGCCGTCTGGAAATTGGGAGCGATCACGTCATCGTTTCTGGCTTCAAATTCATCTGTCCCTCTGAAGGCAAAATCCCGAGTAAAATCATCCGCCTCCGCGCCCGTAGCAAAGATCCAGCTCACCATTGTCGCTTGACCAACCTCCACATGGAGCAGGACAAGCCAGGCCCCTCCATGCTCACCAAATGCAAGTGGGTGGTTCTCTACGGAGAAGGCCATCGCGTGGACCATTGCACCTTCATTGGCAAACGCACCCGCGATAACACGCTGACCGTTTATCTGCCGTCTGATACCAGCAAAGATGGCGTCCGCCATCGAATCGAACGTAACTATTTCGCTGACCGACCGGATGGCCGAGAAGCTAAAGGCAGCACCAACGGCTGGGAAACCATCCGCATTGGAGACAGCAAAACCTCTCACCTGCCCGCACGCTGCGTGGTTCAAGGCAATCTCTTCGAACGCTGCGATGGTGAGATCGAGATTATATCCAATAAATCCTGTTTTAACCTCTATCACGGCAACCTTTTCCTTCATTGCCAGGGTCAGCTGACCTTGCGCCACGGCAGCGACTGCCGGGTACAGCACAACATCTTCATCGGTGGCGGACAAAATAAGACAGAGGAAAGCGGTGTCCGAATCATCGGCCCACGCCACCAGGTGGAAGGCAATTTCTTCGCCTTCCTAAGCGGGAAAAAAACGCGCGGCACGGTGGTGCTCTCCGAAGGCGTAGAGAATGGCAAAGTAAATGAGTACCTGCCTGTCACGGACGCCGTCATTCGCCATAACGTTATTCTGAACTGCGCTGAGCCCTTCGTCCTTGGTGCACTTGCCGGCAAGAAAGTAAGCCAAGGCAAAACGCTTGATGTCCCTCCATCCAATTCTGTCATCTCCGATAATCTCATCTTGGGATCAGGCCCACTTGTCACCACGCTCAGCCCCAACAAGCCCGACGTGACCCTGATCGATAACGCAACCGGCCCCGCTTGGGATTTACCTCTCGCGCTTAGCAGTTCTGTGACAGTAAGGCCTTCGAACAGAACGCCAGCTCTGAACTATACTCCCGCTTTCCCGCTGCCACTCTCTAATCTGATCGAGAGCTTTCGACAGAAGACAGGCGCTTCGGCGAGACAGCCGTAGCTCCATAGTACCTTCCGCTGCGCTTCAGCAGAAAGCTGATGGCCAATAAACAGCCACCGCAAAAGGCAAAAGCCAGTCGCCCACTGAGAGCATTTGGGATCAACATCATCAGAAGCAAGAACACGCCGTAGCCAGCGGCGACGCGGCTGATCAAACGAATCTGTATCGAGGGATCGTCTTTACCACAATCATGATCGTCATCCTTTACCGGTGCCTCCATGTCGCGGAAGAAGGCCTGGACTTCAACTTCGCGTTCTTTCTCCACTCGACCTCCTAACCAACAAGCCAAGAAAAAGGCAGCTGCTCCTACCCCCAAGCAGCCCAGCACGCCGAGAATCAAAACAACATCATGGAACTCACGGACCGTCGCCACTCCCAACCAAGCTTCCGCCAACTCGCGGCTGAGACCCAACTTGAGAAGCAGTGAATAGCCCATTCCAGCTAGGATCGACACCCACGCTGCCCAGTCCGGAGAACGACGCACAAACATGGTGAGAATAAGGGGAACGGTTAGCGGTAAGGCGACGAGAGTGCCGAACTGCAGCATGATATTAAACAAGGACATGCCCTCAATCTGGCTGAGCAGCATGGCTACCATGATAATCATCACGCCAAAGACTACGGTCACCACTTTGCCTGCTGCCATTAACTCACCTTCCTGAGCCTGAGGCCGACAGACTGGCAGATAAAAATTCCGGACGAATATACCGGCATTGCGATTAAGTCCACTATCCATGGACGACATCGTGGCCGCGAACATACCTGAGGCTAGAAGCCCCATCATACCAACCGGCAGAACCTCGACACAGATTGCCACGTAGGCTGCTTCTTCTGGTTTAGGAATGGAAGGAAACAACTGGGCAGTATCCGGCACCAAGATTGCCGCAGACATGGGTGGGATAAACCAAATAATAGGCCCGACCAAGAAGAGAATCGCAGCCAAAAGCGCTGCTTTCTTGGCCTGATTGGAATCACGAGCGTTGAGGTACCTGGAGGCGTCCATCAGATTATTGGTATTGGCAATTTGCTTCACAAAGATCGCAAAGATCCAGATGTAGATGATCGTCGGTGTTTCCACCCCATTGCCCCAGATAGAATCAGAAGGAAATTGGGTCATGAGTTCTCCAGGCCCGCCAAGTTGATACAAAGAAAAGGCTGTTGCCACGACGGTGATCAACATGAGCACAAGCACTTGCACAAAGTCACTGGCCGAAACCGCCCATGCACCGCCCACGAGACTAATAAATAAAACAACTAATCCCGTGAAAAGAATCGTTGTCGTTAAATCAAAGTTGAAAACAGCGGCAAAGAAGACCCCTAAGGCGTTTAGCCAGATTCCGGCATAGATTAAACTAATGGGTAATTGCACCCAAGTGAAGACTTGTTCGTTCACCCGCCCCATCCGTCGGCGCACCGCTTCCACCGCCGTGATGACACGCGTCTGGCGGAACCATTCAGCCGAATAGAGATAACAAAGAAAGAAGCCTGCGGCGTTGGCAAAATAGATCACCAAAATAATGGCTCCGTCCTGGTAAGCCTTGGCAGCAGCGCCAGTAAACGTCCACGCGCTAAACTGAGTCATGAAGGCTGAACTTCCC